>JALVEA010000260.1 GCA_027008665.1 Thiotrichaceae bacterium
CATGATGAGCACAAGCAGCGCGCGTGAATTTGGTCAGATTTATACTCAATGTGGTATTGGAGCGATGATTTTCAAAAAAAATGAAACATTAGCCGCTATTTCTAATATCACTTGGGATTTAGGAACAACAGCAATCAGTTCAGATTATTCATCAAATGAAAATTGTAAGGGTAGCGCAGTCGCTAAAGCAGCATTTATTCAAAGTTCATACACACCACTTGAGCAAGATATCGCTAAAGGCAATGGTAAACATCTAAATGCTTTAATGGATATTATGCAATGTGATAAAAATATTCGTAAAGACGTGGTTAAATCAATGCGCTCTGATTTTGCCAAAACAGTGAGTACCGTGGCTTATAGCAAAGCAACACCTTATCAAAAAGCTGAAAAACTTTATAATATGACCAATACAGGCAAAGCGGCTTCTTGCGGTACAAAGATTTAAGGCGACTCCAAGCTATCAATTCGGATGGTTTTTCTAGTTACGAGGTTGCACAGCTTGTCCAATCTCGTAACCAGACGCATACTACAAAGAATCAAAAGAATCAAAAGAATCGTGCTTTATTATCCATTAAATAAATTACTCTATTTTCTTTTGCCTCAGAATATTTGCACAGTCTTTAAAGCTTGGACTCCTGTTTGTAAATTATGAATAGTCACTTCAAGAATTACCAGTGATAATAATAAGAAACTGAAAATTTATTATTATCTTTTTGATAAGAAAAACGAAGGGCTTTATTTTTTGAAAAAGAATAACGACTTTGCCATTTTATTTTTTTATCTTTCTGCCCATTTTTAGTATTCGTTATTAGACCCAGTTCGAGTGTTGATTTAAGTTTATTGGAGTGATTTAAAATCAGTCCAATATTGGGGGTAATCAATAAATCATCCTGTTTTCCATGATAGCTGCCATCGAGCATTAGATAAGATTCTAATTGAGAGGATACTTTCCATGCTTTGCCAATGCCTGTGGATAAATAAAAACCATTACAATTAGTGCAGTGATTATTTCTCGCTTTTATTCCTACTTTTATACGCCAAGAAAGGTCGTTTTGTTGTAAAAATTCAGAAGAGTTCGTATTTAATTTTTCAATACTTAATAAATTAAAAGAGTCTAAGGAGAGTTTTTGATTTGAGCTTCCTTTTAAGTTTAAATCAAATACTTTTAACTCAGCATTTTCTAGTATGCCATAACTTTGTGTGAGTAGATCATAATGTATGGCGGTGAAGCCTAGTTTTATAAATTTCCCTGTTTTTTGATGACCTAATCCAACCGAAAATAAGCGTGGTTTTGAGCCTGATGCTGGGGAGGGGATAGCTTTAAGTGCTGGTGTTTTTTGCTTTTGTTCAATAATAGGTAATTGTAAACGTAATAATAATAACTGATTTTTACGTTTTTTCAGAGAATCAATAATGCGTTTATCCTGATCATTATCGATAAGTTTATACTCATAATAGGCAAGCATAACCTCTATTATCTTCGCTTGTCTTTCAGTACTAAATTTTTTTAATTGCTGTTGATTTAAGGCATTTTTTTGTTTTATTAACTGCTTAACAAGCGTTGCTTCATCGGCTTGTAGCTGTTCAAATTGATGGGAAAGTTTACGTTGATTTGAAGGCAGGTAGGTGATTTTTTTAATATAATAAGACTGCTCAAGATCGGTTAATGTTTGAAATAGTGAGATAGGTAAATACCAAGGCTGATAATTGGGTTTGAGTGTTTTCCCTGTGACTAACTCTAATAATTCAGCGACTCGATAAGCACAGTTTTTCTTTAAAAAGTAATAGCTCGATTCCATTCCCATCACTTCCCATAAATGATAAACAAGAAAACGCTGTTGCTCTGCACTGAGGTTTAATTCATATTCCCACATATCACGCAGTTCTTGACGCGAATAAACACGATCTTGCTTATAAAATACCTTGTCTCTAAAACGAGAAACATAGCCACCAAATAAACCTTTTACAATATAAACAGGAATGGTTTCATTTTCAGGCACTTGAGCACCATAGTTAACGGTTCGATCGAGTAGATTACCACTGCTGTTTTTATATTCACTATTATTTAATTTAACCAGTAAATGCCCAAAGGTTGAGGCAGGATTACCAAAATAACCGCCCACTAAGACAAAGCTCACAGAGTCTAAGGAGGAAAACTTACTCCATTTTTCAAGACGCTCACACTTGATCTGAGGTAGCTTATTTTTATCAAGATTAAGCTGTTGTTGTAACCAAAAAAAACGCGCAGGAAAACGACACTGAGGATGTAAATTAGGATTTTTTCCCACCGCCTGAAATATCCCCCGCAAAGTCGCATCTAACTCTGCTTTTGGGCTAATTTGTCGGGTTGATTGAGCAAATGATTGATTGTAACTAAGAAAAAAAAGTGGGGTTAAAATCTCACTGGCACTCTTTTTTTTCCAATCTGGATTAAAATGCAATAAACGCAACCAAGTTGGCTGTTTAAATAGTTCTAACTGTTTCGCTTTTTTTAAAGCGGTGTTTAATTCATTATTATTACTATCTGCCAATGCATTGATTGGCAGTAATAAGAAAAAACTATAAACAATCGCTAGAATCAGTTGATCTCTCACTCTCAAATTCCCGTTGGGAATGCCCTCTCTCCCGTTTCTGAATAGGAATTCGGGAAT
>JALVEA010000261.1 GCA_027008665.1 Thiotrichaceae bacterium
ATCATCATCTGTCCCTATTTCTAGAAACTGAATTTGATAACGCTTTTCTATTTCTTGACAGACTTCTAATAATGCTCTGTTCACCCCTGCTTATACCTATAAAACACTATTTAAATCGAATTAACAAAAATAACAGGATGCTTCTTTTTATTTGGTATTTCTTATATGCTTTATTTATATTTATTATATATTAAACCTATTAGCTAACTATTGTTTATTTTTTTTACTAAAAATATGAACTTTTTTAAATTAAATATATCTTTTAGCATTATATAAAAATATAAATTAACCGATAGGAGGTCGTAATATGCTAAAGAATAGTATAGGTTTGGGGATCGCAGGAAATATTGCCGAGCATTTAGAACAAGCAGGAGAATTAAAAAATTTTGGAGAGACTGTAATAAAAAAGGAAAGCGCACCACAAGGAATTTTTCCTTTTTATGTACCTCATTCAAAAAGTTTTCTGGCTTTGTATCCTGTGGGAGATGAAAAATTAGAATTACCAAGCTATGAAGCTAATGTGCAAGTTGAATCTGAGGTTGGTATTTTATTTGATATTATTTACGATAAAGATTTCAAAGTTAAAAATATAAATGCCAAAAAATTTACAGCTTTCAATGATTGCAGTATTAGAAAAGAAGGGGCAGAAAAGCTTTCTGAGAAAAAATCTTGGTCAGCTAATTCAAAAGGTATTGCAAAGGAATGGATAGAAATTGATAAATTTGAAGAAGGTGGCGTTATGGATAACTTTCATCTTTGTTCTTTTGTAAAACGAAACGGGGTACTTTATGAATATGGAGTAGATACACCGTTATTAAGCTACAGTTATTTTTATAAAAAACTGGAAAATTGGTTAGTTGAAAAGATGAATAACCAAAAAGACAGAGGTCAATTAGAAAATATTGCTAAACATTTAGAAGCCTGTAATTATCCTAAACAAGCATTTATTTGTATCGGTGCGACAGCATATTCAGAGTTTGGTGAAAAAAATTATTTGAAATCTAATGATGAAATATACGTGATAGTGTATGACAAAAGAAAAGGTTCAGCAGATATAAAAGCGGCTGAAAATAAGATTATTTCACATCAAAAAGTGGTATCAACTGCCATGGGCTAACAAGCTGTGAAAGTATTCATGAAACAAATAAAAATGGTTAAAATTCCCCATATTCTGCCCAAAAACAAAGCCAATAGCCTGCTATTATCTTTATTTTTGAACAAAATCTGAAAAATTTTTCCTCATTTTTCTTTTGTCCCAGAATACTTTCACAGCCTGTAAGCAGACTGAAAAGACACGGAGCTTGTTCTCACACGATGAGATTGTGGGAACAAGAGGACAAAAAGGAGTAAAAACTTCAGCTTTTCAGATACGATTCTATAACATAGCAAACATTCACCTTAGCTTTTTAAAAAATTGCAGTTTTTAAGAACTGAGATCGCTTAATATCAGTCATCAAAATAGATTAACTATTAATCACCCGTACAGTTTATATTCTTTACTATTGTTCTACTGGGGATATTGTGGATAAATATATTATTTAAAGAATGGTTTTATAAGATTGGTGGCAAGAAAACCTCTTTGTCTTTATAGGCTTTGCAAAATAATGTAAGCATGCAGTGAATCTGCATTTCCATACAAAATATAAAAATCAGGGGAAGTCGGGTATGGAGTTAGGGTTCTTTAAACGCATAATATCTATAAGAAAAATAATTATCTTTTTTAGTAAGTTCGCTATGTTAGTGGGAAGTAGCTTAATATTCAAAAAAATAAATAGCCTTAAATTAATATCTAGCTCATTGATTTTATTGTTTTTTATTAGCTCAACACTTTATGCCGAAGGTACTAGAACATGGCAACCAGACCCTAATTCAAAATCAGATTTATATATTACCTCCCCAACAAGTAATAGCGCAGGTGTCCGCTCTTTTGCAGGTTATTTATCGCAACCTAATATGAAAATGTATGTTCATATTGAGGATCCGAGTAATGAGATGGTGTATTTAGGGCTATCAGGTAGTAACTACCAATTTAGAATAGTATCTCCAGCAGGGAATGTTGTTCATGGTCCCTTTTCAGTGGTAGCAAATGTTACTAATTATAATAGTGCCTTTAATGGCCCTGATGTGCTAGGTAATGGTGGTTACTCCACTGCTAATGCGATGTTTAAGTTTGACCCACAGGGGCTACCATCGGGTGATTATTCCATTGAGTTTTCAACAGGCGTATCAATGCCGTGGTTTGATATTACGGTGACAACAAAAGATGCAACGCCACAGGAAATCAAAGGACGACTTTGGTCACAGGCTTGGCAGGTCAATTGTGGAAGTTTTTCTTCTGTACTAAAAGCCAAGCTTTATGCTAGAGATGAGAAAGGTTATGTTACACAAATAAACTTTGCAGAGGCAGGAATTAAACCTTGGGTTGGACAATTTTCCTTTAATGATACAGGAACAGGTAGTACAGGAAATGTAGCAGAAGATCGTAAATCAGTCCCTGGTGCGCAGTCAGGTAACCCTGTGCAAAAAGTCTTTCTTAACCAGCCTGATCCCAATGTTTATCCGCTGGGTTTAGACGGTGAAGTGCAAAATTTACCGTTAAAAGTAGAAAACCCTGCTAATCCCATAATAAATATTGACGTA
>JALVEA010000262.1 GCA_027008665.1 Thiotrichaceae bacterium
CTTCGTCTTTTTCTAAATTGTTAGTTGCGCCATCACCTAGAAGTGCTTTAAGTTCTTTTACCTTTGGGGATGCATCAGGATCAATACCCAAATCTTTTGCCTGTTTAATCGCCTCATCCAGTTCTTTTCGCGTATCAGAGGATTTACCACCAGCTTGCAGGGTGTCTCGAATCGTGGGCAATAGGTGATTATTCAAGAAACTTTCAATTTCAGTATGCTTGGCATTCATAATACGATAGATGCCAAAGTCCAGATCGGCTTGATCCATCATAAAAAGTTTTTTTAGTGTTTCGACTAGCTGTTGCTGTTTGTCACTGATATTACTCATATTCTTCCTTTTAACCATGGAATACACGGACTACACGGAAAAGTTTTGATTGTTTTTTTCCATGCATTCTGTGTTCCTTGCTTTAATAATCACTATATTATAATTCGCTTTATTTCTGCTTTGGGATAGTGTCCAAAGTTGACTAATAATCCAAGGCGCAACCCGGATGCCTTTAAATAATTATGGAGCTGTGCTTCATGCTCCGGGGCGATATTTTTTAAGGCTTTAATCTCAACAATAATTTTTCCATAACATATTAAGTCTGGGATATAAACCTGCCTAACTTGTTGTCCTTTATAGTGAAGCTTCAACTCTACTTGAGAGACAAAGGGAATGTTTTTCAGCGTTAATTCTCTCTCTAAACATTCTTGAATAGACAGATTCTAAAAAACCACAGCCCATTTCTTTATAAACTTCAAAAATAGCTCCCCGAATTGCATAACTTTCTTTTTTGAATTCCAACATAAATAACTCTTTTTTCTTAACGACCATGAAACACATAGAATACACAGAAAAGTTACTAGGCTTTCTCCTCTGTATTCCGTAGTTTGGGTAATCCCACTCCTTTTTTATACTTTTTAAAAACCACAGAACACATAGGATACACAGAAAGGTATCGTCTTTCTTCCGTGTATTCTGTGTGTTCCGTGGTTTATAAAACTGGTGGCAATAAAACCCCTCTGTCTTTAGCTGAAGGAAAAACTCATTGGAGATTGCATCAATCCACGTTATTGTGAGGGGGCTTGGTGAATTTCTTTAAACGTCGAATAGAGGCTAATATACCTTGTAAAGTACGCATTTCCTGTGTATCTAATTCAGCGCGTGAAAATAGATTGCGTAGCCGTTGCATGACTTTCCCCGGATGATTTTTAATGATAAACCCTGTGTCCTTTAAGGTTTGTTCTAATTGGAGGTAGAATGTTTCTAGCTCCTTTGTAGTGGGTAATTCTCTGGAGAATAAATCATCTAATGGCTTGCTTTGCTGTTTGCAGGAGTCTTTGTAAATCTCATAGCTTAGCGTCTGCACGGCGGCGGCAATATTTAATGAGCTGTAATCAGGATTAGCTGGGATGGTGACACGGTATTTTGCGAAGACTAAATCTTCATTAAATAATCCCATGCGTTCAGGGCCAAAGATTAAGGCAACAGGTGCTTTTTTAGCGGCGGTATTTAAAGCCTGTGCCATTTTTTCTGGATTTAATGCAGGTAAATCATGACCGCGTACCCGTGCAGTGGTTGCAATCACTAACGAACAGTCTTTTACTGCTTCATAAATACTATCGACTATAATCGCTTGCTCTAATGCATCTTTAGCCCCTGCGGCCATTTTTAAAGCTTCATCCGATGGAAAATCACGCGGTTGAACTAAATAGAGCTGACTCAACCCCATTGTTTTCATAGAACGTGCCGCTGAACCAATATTGCCAGCATGAAAAGTACGCACCATAACAATGCGGATATTATTTAACATCGTTTATCCTAAGCTTTTTGCTATAAAATCATCCGCCAAATGCGGTAATTCAATCGGTTGATCAAACCAGATATATAAGGGCTGATCAAAGCCCATGCCATGCATATAATTATAAAGTGCTCGATTTAATCCTTTGCCTAACATGTCATGATCTGCGCTTACTTTATCAGTAAAATCAATATCATTATTGGCAAATAAAGCATTATTTGGCGGATTAAGTGTGATTGCATATTCATTTGGATTCAATCCCACAGGGCTATGAATAGTGGCAGAGAAACGATGCCAATAAGCGGAATGAAAGCATTGATTGAGCATTAGTTGACGTACATATTCTAATGATAAAATGGTTTCTGCTTCGGTTTGAGAAGGGAATCCATACATTAAATAAGTATGCACTAAAATACCTGCATCAGAAAACCCCTTAGTGATACGGGCGACTTGTTGCACTGTTACCCCTTTTTTCATTAGCTTTAAAAGGCGGTCTGAAGCCACTTCTAAACCGCCACTAATAGCGATGCAGCCTGAATCTGCTAATAACTGGCATTTTTCAGGTGTAAATGTTTTTTCAAAGCGAATATTTCCCCACCATGTAATCACTAAGCCTTTATCAATCAGCTTTTGCGCCATTGCAAATAATACTTTCGGTGGTGCGGCTTCATCAACAAAATGAAAGCCACTTTGCCCTGTTTCTGCAATTAATGCCTCAATACGTTGCACAATAATATCAGCGCCCGCTTCATCATAGCGCGAGATATAGTCTAAACTAATATCGCAAAAACTACATTTTGACCAATAACAACCGTGTGCAATAGTGAGTTTATTCCAGCGTCCATCACTC
>JALVEA010000263.1 GCA_027008665.1 Thiotrichaceae bacterium
GACAGCGCCAACGGAGCAATCGTTTACGACTGATAAGGAGAAAAAAAAAACAGATAATGAAATATTAGAATCGGTCGTTATAGATGATATGCCACCTTGGTCTGTGTCGGAAAATCCTTCTTATCAGAATCAAATAGCAGTTAATGAGTTAGGTTATGAAGAAGAAATAAAAGCAAGCCCACAAAATGCTAAAGAAGAAATAGAAGCTAATGCAATACCGTTACAATGGCATGAAATTGTTCCTCAACTCAATTTATTTGGTAGAGCTAAAGAATTAATTACACACTGTATTTTAAATCATATTGAAAATGATCATATCCATCTTTCTTTAGATAAAGATGGTGAAGATTTATTAGCAAAATCAACACAATTACAGATAGAAACAGCATTGTCTGAATACTATAATAAGTCCGTCAAATTAGTTATTGACACAAAGCATTTGGTCAGTGAAACTCCGGCAGCCCGTGCGGATAGAAAAAAACAGGAATCTCAGCGGATGGCAGAAAATTTAATTAACAATGACCCATTTGTAAAAGATTTACAAAGCCGGTTTGATGCTCAGATTGTGCCAAATTCGGTAAAACCAAACTATAAAGGATAAAGTTATGATGAAAGGTGGACTTGGTGGTTTAATGAAGCAAGCACAAAAAATGCAAGAAGATATGCAAAAAGTGCAAGCAGAGATTGCCGCAATTGAAATTAAGGGAGAATCAGGTGGTGGTTTAGTATCAGTGCTCATTAATGGCCAACATGAATGTAAGGCGGTTCATATTGATGCTAGCTTGATGTCTGATTCTGAAGATGATAAAGAGATGATTGAGGATTTAGTTGCAGCCGCCTTTAATGATGCGGTACAAAAACTATCAGTAACGTCAAAAGAAAAAATGGCGGGAGTAACTGATGGAATGAGTCTTCCAGGTGGAATGAAAATGCCATTTTAATCTAAAGGTGGTTTGTGAGTCCTAAGGGAAAAAAATAATGAGTGACTGTATATTTTGTAAAATTATTGCTGGAGAAATACCATCGGAATGTATTTATGAAGATGATGATGTTTTTGCCTTTAGAGACTTGAATGCACAAGCTCCATTACATATTTTAATTATTCCTAAAATGCATATTGCAACAATTAATGATCTAGATAGTAGCAATGCAGCTAGTATTGGAAAATTATATCTTGCAGCAAAAAAGATAGCAGCAGAAGAAGGATATGCGGATAAAGGATATAGAGTAGTGATGAATTGCGGTGAAGGTGCAGGACAGAGCGTCTTTCATCTTCATTTACACCTACTAGCTGGAAGACCATTGAGCTGGCCTCCAGGATAGGTGCTAGTCATTACCTTCGCTTCTAGAATATGTCATTGTAGCGTAGTCATGATCTATCAATGAGTTTTTAAGTTTCTTTTTGATCTTTCGATAGGGGCTATAATTTTGGGGTCATCGAAACGATGTAAAATATTGCATCCACCTACTTAATAACTAGCAACATTACCAATGAGAAAAATTTCAGGGTCAATGGTTTCACCGTTAATCGCTATTTCAAGATGCAAGTGAGGACCCGTTGAGCGACCTGTATTGCCCACTAAAGCGATAATGTTAGTTTTGGTGACCATTTCACCTTCTTTCACTAATGATTTTTTTAGATGTGCATAGCGAGATACAATATTATCGCCATGAAGTATTTCGACAAGATTTCCATAACCTGATTTTCTTCCTGAAAAAATAACCTTTCCTTTGCCTAAAGGATAAATCTTGGTTCCACGTCGTGCCGCAATATCAATGCCACGATGCATTCGTTTGTGACCATTAAAAGGGTCTTTACGCATACCGTATTTTGAAGATAAATTACCCTTTTTTACTGGGATATTATCCATAAAAACAATTTCTTTTGCTGTTGATAATTGTACAAGGGAAGTTGGTTTTCTTTTTGCAATTATGGTTTTTTGTAGGGAGGTTGTTTTATTAAGAGGGATAATATTATGTCTATCTACAATGAGGTGAGTGTAAGTGAGGATAGCTAAACCTAATAATAATAAAACAGAATAGAAAGAAACTTTATTTAAAATAATATTGAACATAAGAAGTTACTGCTTATTTGTTTTATAAGCAGGTGCGTTAAAGTTAAAAATTCTCTAGTAGCACTAAAAGTTGCTGATAAGCAGAACACTTACAATACAAAGGTATTACGGAAAATAATCAGGTTTGCAGTGGGGGGATGCAAAGGTAAAAATTACCCGTCTAGCGCACTAGAATGGGATTCAGTATGGTGAATTGGGCGGGATTCTATCTTAAAATTGTAAAAATACTAGGGGTGCGTTCCCAAAATATTTTTATCCCTTTACCTTGATAATTTATTACTTTTGGGTTGGTTCTTATGGAGTTTTGATACTGGATAAAAGCTCTGTACTTGTTTTATCTATTGTATCAATCACTTTGCTGGTTTGGTTACTGGGAATGCTGTCAATAGGTGCTGTTTTTTTGACAGTAAACTGTGGCGGCGAGGTGTTAAGTAAGAGGAAGATTGTTGTAAAAATAGTAAGTAAAAAGAGACTTAAAATTGATTTTGTAAGGTGTTTTTTTATAAGGCTACTAGCATTTCTTAATTTAGAGCGTGTTTTATTGCTGTTTAATTGAGCGTTACTCTGCTTTTGTATTGTCGATGCTCTATGCGGAAGGGAGGTTTTAGTAAAATTAAAGGACTGCGGGTTGCTTTTAATATTTTTATAAGCGCGACTTATAAATTGAGTGTAATAATGAGGATTTGTTTTATGCTGAGCTTTGTCAGGATGAAATATATTCATCAAGAGTTTGTAGTGTAGTTTACACTGTGATAAGTCTGCGCTATGAGTAAGTCCTAATTTTCTCAGATCAGAATTCTCTTCTCGAAGCAAAACAACTTGAATATAGTTAATAAGTATTGTTTTAAGAAGATCAGCATGAAGGTGATTAAGAGCAGATATTTTCTTCAATGCCTTATCAGAAGATACCAAGCGCAGTAATTCCGTTATACCGCGTGGTAATTGACGAAAGGGGTCGCTAAAACGAGCCAGTAAGGTTGGCTCGGAATATAATTTAATAGCACATCGTATAGCTTCTGATTTCACGCTATTATTTTACATGAATCAGGGGGAAAATTAAGCTTTTTTATGCAACTTTAGCTGAACTACGACAGGGCTATCTGCACTTTTCGTATTATCCTTTTCCTCAGAATAAGGGTAATAATAGTCTTCGTGGTAATCTGAATCCACAGAGCGATCAACACGAGTAAATAGTAGTCCAACGATATTACTATGTGCCCTTTCTAGTCGTTTTAGACTTTTCATTAAGGTTACTTTACGAGTTTTTCCTGCTTCTACGGCTAGAATGGTTGCATCGCATAGCCCTGAGAGAACCAAGGCATCTGCTAATCCGAGCACTGGTGGTCCATCAACAATAATATAATCAAAATTAGCAGAAGCATTACTTAGCAATGTCCCCATGCGTTGACCTGATAATAGCTCGACAGGGTCAGGAGGGATGGGGCCGGAGGTGATTGTATATAAATTTTTAATCATAGTAGGTCGGCTAATATCACTACTAGAGCCACCTCCTGCGAGATAATTGGTTAAACCCTGATAATTTTCTAGCTTAAATAATTTATGTAAGGTTGGGTTGCGTAAATCCGCATCAATAATTAATACCTTATTACCTGCTTGAGCATAAGCGGTGGCTAAGTTTAAAGAGATACTACTTTTACCTTCACCTGCTGCTGAACTGGTAATAAAAGTACTTTTCGATGCACCTTCGCGGGTTGAAAATCTTAGGCTGGTTCTGAGTGAGCGAATCGCTTCTGCTAAGGGAGATTTAGGTTCATGGTAGGTTTGTAATGCAATAGAGCGGGGACTCAATGATTTTAGTGCAGGAAGCATACCTAAAACAGGCAATCCTGTCAGTCTTTCTAGCTCATCTGGGTTTTTAACACTATCATCCATAAATTCACGTAAGAAGGCGGCTCCCATACCAAGCAGTAAACCTAATATAGCACCAAAAATTAGATTAGTTTTCATATTAGGCTTGTATTTTTTATAAGGAACGCCTGCTTTATCAATAATAGAGATATTATTATTGTCCGCATTGCCTGCAATGCTGACCTGCTTTAATTGTGCTAACAAATCTTTATACAGGTCACGATTAGATTTTACTTCACGCAGAAGCGTATTGTATTTAATACTCTTGCCTTGTAGTTCTAAGGTTTCTTTTTTTAATAGTTCAAGTTGCTTTCTGACCATGTCTTCTTTTTGTTGTGCGGCCGAAAATTCTGATTTTAAGGCACTTTTTATGGCATAGGCTTCGATATTAATTTGTGAGCGAATTTCATCAATTTGTTTTTTAATACGCTTTGCCTTAGCAGAGCGAGGAGAATATTTTTTTAGAATTTCTTGTGAATTTGCCTCAAGTCTAGCAAGGGTTTTCTTTAGAGACTGTATATAAGGGTCTTTGAGTATACGCACTGAGGTAGCATTTTTATCACCCGCACTTTGTTTAGATTGCAAATAAGCTGATTCTGCTTCAATACGTTCTTTTCCTGCTGTAACAAGTTCCTCTGCCATTTTCTTGAGAGAATGGGTATTGCTATCCTCGCCATCAGGGGCTTGAATGATATTGTATTTGCTTGCATATTCATTAAGCAATCGTTCTGATCTTTCGAGATCTTGTTTGGCTTTTTCTAAGCTGCTGGTTAAAAATTCTTTTGAGTAAGAAGCTGTATCAAAGCGTCGTTCTAGATTCATACGCACAAAAGTTTTTGTCACTGCATTGGTAATATCAGCGGCTAGTTGCGGATCTTTTGATTCATAATTAATCTGTATCAATTGTGAATTACTGACAGGTGTGACACTTAAACCTTCAAGAAATGCTGTTTCAATAGCACTTGGATTGTTCGGGTCATTCTGAAACCCAAGCATTGATTTAAACTGAGATACAATACCTGTAGATGAGGTGGTACTTTCTAGGTTGAGCTGATTAATAACACGACGGGCTAATGTTTTAGTTTGAATCAGTTGCCTTTGTGTTTCATAGAAGTCTTTATCGCTACGTGATTCCACTGTGTTTAACATATTACCAACATTAACAACTTTTTTCGCATTTCGTTGTATTTGAACCGTAGAGCTAGCTCTATAGATGGGATCCATCAACAAGGTCATAATAAGTGCAAGTAATAATGTCGCAACGGTAAAGCTTGCTAACAGCATTTTATGCCGACTTAATGTATTGATAAATTCACGCAGATTTAATCCTGACCGGGGGTCAAGGATTTCCTCTGGGTAGACTTCGTTTGATGGGATAACCAGACGAGACTGATTGCGTTCACTTACAATATTGGCAGGAAGCCTTTGGGTGTTTTCTGAGCTCATATGTTCCATATAGTTTGAGTGATAATTTTAATCATAAAGCTGTTTCAATTATTATAAGCTACGCTTTTAGCGGGTGGATGGTAGCAAAAAATAAAAACAGTAACAATCTAGTATTCAGCGTAACGTCGTTGGTGCAAAACAAGGCGTATAGTCATTCTCTGTCAACTGACAATAATACAGAGCAGGAAATTCTCTTAATGAAAGCCTTCTTCTTAAAAAATTCATGATCTGTAGCGGTTATTAATAAATTTTCTCATTGGGGTTTCAAAAAATTTATAAGAGAAAATTGAGGTAATAATAAGCAATATTAAAAAAATATAAAAATGTAATTCATTTGACAAGCTTATTTTGCTTGCTATTAGTTTATCGTAAATTCCATGTAAGGGTTTTTGTAAAATATAGAGTGAGAAGCTCGCTTCTCCTAATAGTACGAGCCATTTATTGCTTAATATCGAAGCGATTGAACCTGTTTGTTGGGATAGCAATACAATAAACAGTAAAAATGCAGGGGCGATTAAGCCATTAGTATAGGCTATCTTAATACCAAGAAGATTCTCCATACTTGGTCTATACATTAGCAATAAAATAATCAGTAAGATTGAAGTAAATAGCCATAGAGAATTGTATTTGAGTGCTTTTAGAGGTTTGTTTTTAAACAATACTCCCGTTAAAAATCCTACTATAAAGGCATTCAAATGCATTAATGGGTTATAAAAAAGAAAATCATGCAATAGCGATTTGGGAATATAGTTATCACTATTATGCAGTCCTAATACCGTTATTTGGGTGATAAGCCAAAGCAATATGCCAAAAATAATGAGCCGATGTGTTCCATGCTTGTAAATACTGAAGAGTAAAAAGGGGAAGCATAAATAAAAGAAGGCTTCAACAGAGAGTGACCAACCCGGTGTATTTAAGGTAATAGGGTAGCTAGGTATCCATGCTTGTAGCATGGTTAAATGCAAGGGCAGAGTCAGTGGGTCGTCGCTGAGTGTTTGGTATTTTGCGAGGACAATCAGTAATAGCGCAAGCAGGTAAACGGGGTAGATGCGTGCAAAACGGGCTAACCAATATTTCCATTGATTGAAATTATGCTGTGATTGTTCATGCTGTTGTGGGCGATAATAGGCGATAGCCATAATAAAGCCTGACAATAGATAAAAATAATTAACCGCGATAGGGCCTGCGGTGACGACTTCATGTAGGTAGGGGATGTTTGCAGGGAAAACATCCATACCATAATGAAAAAAGACAACCGAAAGGGCGGCAATAAAGCGTGTAAATGTTATTTGATCAAGTTGCATTAGTAGGCATTTTTATCAATAAAGCCACGGAAAATGGTGAGAAAGATAATTTTAATATCAAGCCATAAGGTCCATTCACGCATATATTCTAAGTCAAATTCAACTCGCTTCTCCATTTTATAAATGGTATTGGTTTCACCTCGCCAGCCATTGATCTGTGCCCAACCTGTAATACCCGGTTTAACAAGATGGCGTAACATATAGCCAGGAATACGTGAACGATATTGTTCATTATGGGCAACAGCATGAGGGCGTGGCCCTACAATTGACATATGACCTTGGATGACATTAATGAACTGTGGTAGCTCGTCTAATGAGGTTTTACGCAAAAATTGTCCTACAGGTGTAAAGCGAGTATCGTTTTTAGAGGCTTGCGTTACTTTATCACCGTCTTCGCAGACCGTCATACTACGGAACTTCCACACTTTTATTTTTTCTCCATTTAAACCATAGCGCGTTTGTTTAAAGATAATAGGCCCTTTAGAGGTAAATTTAACTGCTAAGGCAATGGCGAGCATAATAGGGGAAATAAGGATCAAAATAATACTGCTAATAAGAACATCTTCAATACGCTTGAGCAAGGCATGATCCGCTGAGAAGGGTGAATCATAGATACATAAAACAGGAGTATTTGCTATTTCCATAAACTTACTTTGGAGTAGGTTTGTGGTGAAGTAATCTGGTAAAAGGCGGATAGGGGTAGCCGTGTCGGAGAGTGCTTCTAGTAGTTTTAGCATTTTACCTTTTGCTTCAACTGGAAGGGCAAAATATATTTGATCCCATTCACCTTTGCAGGCAGATTCAATAAGATCATCAAAATCACCTAAATATTGGTATGAATCAAAGTTTATATTTTTAGGAGGTTCTCCATTCACTTTTTGATCATAAAAGCCAGCAACATGATAGCCATACTCTGGTTTCCCTTCTAAATCACGCGCAAATCTTAAGCCATTTTCTGTTATACCAACAATAGCAACAGTGCGATTATTTAGCCCAATACGTTTGAAATGTGAAAATATTTTACGCAAGCCATAACGGGCTAGAATAATAAAGAGGGGGGTGGAAATGGACCAGGATATTAAGACAATCCGTGAAAATTGCTCACTGGTTTTAGTAATGAAAGCAATCAGTACCAAAGATAAAAAGGTTAATATCCATGTGATAATAACTCTAATGGCTTCATCTCGTAAGGGACGAGCGCTCCATGAGGTGTATATTTCGGTAAAGCGACTAATAATACCAAATAAAATAACGGCACATAAACCCGCAATAATATAACTATTTAAATAGTAAAATTTAGTATAAAAAACACCTAAAGAAAGAACAAATAAAATGGTCAGGTTATCTGTGCTACGATAAATTAATTCCGAACTAATTCTCTTATCTTCCACTTGATTTCTCTCATATATCTTCAGTTAATAACAATGGTAACAATAGTCAATGCTTGTTGGTTTTACACAAAGGAACTAACCAATGGCACTATTTTTGTGATGGTAGAATTGTTCACATCTTGTTACCTTGAGGATAAATCTTTTTCCCATTTATAATTTTTCAATTGCTTTAATTGCAGTATGGAACGCACGCGTATAATCAAAGCAATGAGAATATAAAAAGAAGCGGGAATAAAATTTCGGCTGAGTAATCTCGATAGCATTACATTGCCATAATTTTTAGCTTCTTTAATTGGGCATTGTTGAGTACGAGATAATTCCATATTACCCAGACGTGCCCGCGTCTTAATTTTGATCAATGAAACGATATCTCTAGGTGCTTGAATATAGATTTCAGTCCCTTCAATATTTGATATTTCACTGTTCTTAAAATGACAACGCACATAGCCGTCATCATTAATAATCTCAGGGAATTTTTTAAAACGTTGTCGCCCTTGTTGAGTGATAATATAACTACAAGTTGCGATCACTCCCTCTTTTATATAGGGTAAATTAACCCATATCTGGTAGTATTTTTTGACTAACCAAGAGGATTTAGAGGTGTCAATAATAGGGGTGGGAGCCGCTAATAAGACATTGCTGTTTTCTAATTTTTGAGTGATCTGGCTAATACAATTGTCGCTAAGCTGAGTATCTGCATCGATATAAAAAACGGGATAGTTTATGCCAATTTCTTTTGCCACAATTTCGGCTTCATTGAGGGCATTCACTTTTGATGGTTTTTGTATATCCAGACAAATAGCAGAAGGGAATTTCTGTTTAACAATTTCAGCAGTGTTATCGGTACAGCCATTGCATGCGACAATTAGATGATCAACACCTTTTTGCTTGATAATGCTGTTGAGGCAATTTTCAATAACCCCAGCTTCATTATGTGCGGGTACAATAACAGTAGCCATAATTAACGATATCCTTTTAACCAAGAGTGACGTTGTTGTAAGATGGTTTTCCATTCTATCAGGAGACTTTTTTTGTCTCTTTTTAACAACACTTGCACATTGTAAGACAAAACTTTATTAATTACATGCATTAATAACAAATTTTTAAATAAAAATTGTTTCCAGCGTGGCGTGTGTTTATTAATAAGCTCTGCTTTACCTTTTAGAAGTTTGATCATTTTTCCTGAGAAGTTGGCCTCACTAACTCCTCCATGATGGATAATACGTGCATTTGGGCTGACAATCGGTTGCTTTCCCTTTTTTATGGCGCGAATGCAATAGTCGGCTTCTTCAGCGTACATAAAGAAGGTGTCATCAAGACCATCTAATTGTTTCCAAAGATCTCTTGTGGTAAGAAAAAAACAGCCAGTGATCACATCAACCTTGCGAATACTATTACGGTCCCAACAACCATAATTATCATGGTTAAAAAAACAGCTTGAACGAAAAATTTTGCTTAAACCTAATGCGCTAAATAAGAGGGTTTGAAAAGATAATCTTGCCCTAGCGTTATTAGGATTTAATGATAAATCATTATTGAGTGTAATCCCTCCCCAAATTCCTGCTTCTGGTTTTTCTTGTGCGAAGTACATGATTTTATCAATTGCCCCCTCAAGAATAATAGTATCTGGGTTTAGTAACAGGATATAGTCGGAATCAGTCGCTTTTGCTCCAAGATTGACACCACCTGCAAAGCCTAGATTTTGTTTTGATTCAATTAAGGTGATATCAGGGAAGTTATCACGAATAACAGCCACAGAATTATCAGGTGAATTA
>JALVEA010000264.1 GCA_027008665.1 Thiotrichaceae bacterium
GATGCCGATTATGGAAGATGAGCATGGCACTTATATTATGAATTCTAAAGATTTACGTGCAGTAGAGCATATTCAGCGTTTAACAGAAATTGGGGTCGATTGTCTGAAAATAGAAGGTCGAACGAAGTCCCATTACTATACCGCGCGCACTACGCAATCTTATCGCCAAGCCATTGATGATGCCGTGGCAGGGCGTAAGTTTGATGATACACTGCTCGGTACATTGGAAAATCTAGCCAACCGTGGCTATACTGATGGCTTTTTTAAACGTCACCATACGCATGAATATCAAAACTATATTGAAAATGCTTCCAAAGAAAATCGTCAGCAATTTGTAGCTGAAATGATTAGTGTTGATCGAGATAATGGCACCATTGATGTTGAAGTGAAAAATCGCTTTAAAGTAGGGGATCGTTTACAACTAGTAATGCCAAATGGTAATAATAAGGAAATAGAATTAACCTCAATGACTAATCTCAAAGGAGAAGCAATGGAAATAGCCCCCGGTAGTGGGCATCAGATGCGTCTTCCTATTGGGGGGATTGAAGCTGATAAACTATTGATTGCGCGTATTTTTTAACTAACTGGTCTATAAAGAAGGTGGTCAATAATGAAATATCGATTAGCAATAATTCTTCCTATTTTACTACTTTCAGCTTGTAAAGTAGATCAAGAGCTAGGGCTTACAGAAGAATCAAGAGCACCTATACAAGATAAAAACCCTAGTAACTGCCCTAAATGGAAGGCTGGGGATATGGTAAATATCACCGAAAACACGACCCTTCCAAAGGGATGCAATTACGATAGAGTTAGTTTTGAAATTTCTACTTCTAATCTTACTTTTGACTGCAATAATGCAACCCTTAATGGCTTAGGGAAAACAAAACGTAATACGTTTTTTCTTGCCTATAAAAGAGATGAGTCGCCCTTGCTAGCTGCTTTTTTTATACGTGGATCAGAAGATAATTTTATTGAAAATGTGACCATAAAAAACTGCAATATCACCTTCTATATCAATGGTATTAATGTGGATTTTCTATTAAATGAAGCAACGCATAATGACCTAAAAAATAAGATTAATGTAACCTCATTAGAGGAGCATTTAAGAGCAATTTCACCTAAAAATATTGAGGTGAAGAATACTCAAATCACAGCTAGCCATAAAACAGGAATCTATCTACAGCGTTATATCACTGATTTCAAATTAACAAACAGCACCCTTAAAGCAAATGATATTGGTATTTATTTAGAATCAGGTACAAGAAATAATTTAATCAGTCATTCTGTTTTTACTAAAAATGGTGAAACAACCTACAATATTGACACTAGAAAACGGACGCTTCGAATTAGAAAACGAGAAGCGATAGCAATCGATTCTTCCGCCTATAACACCATTACTGATAATCAATTTATTAATAATGCAGGGGGAGCGATTTTTCTTTATAAAAACTGCTATGAAAATCATATAGATAGTAATTCTTTACCCCGATTTCAATACAGTAGTTTCAATATTATTAAAAATAATACCTTTTCAGATGAGCGAAAAGGAGTTTGGATAGCCTCAAGGCAAAGTCGAGATTTAGATAATTTTAATTGTGGCGATCCGATTGTATATGCAACTGAGGACAATAAGAAAAAATACTATCAAGATTTTTCCCGTAGCAATCAAGTGATCAATAATGTATTTGACGGTGTTGAAAAATCTATTCTTATAGAAGATGATGATAATATTATTTCAAATAATACCTTCTCTGGTGAATCAAGAAACGATGTCAGCATTGGTACAGAAATACGCAGCAAATATTTAAATCATCCTGTGAGAAGAACCACACTAGAATATAATATCTTTGATAGCACAGCTACTCCGCATGTAAGAATTCTATATGGGGCAACAGAAAATAGGTTTAATAATAATAAACCTGCTATTTCTTTAGAAGAAAGCATCCAAGAAGAGTGAATGATAATCAATAGACAATAAACAGCGAAAAATAATCTCCTTTGCCTGTGAGTTGGCTTACATCATGTAGGATCTGTTCTCCTGTTTGCCCTGCCCGTTGTATATAACAAGTTTTTGCTAAACGTTTGCTTTGCTTAATCAGCTTTAATAAACGTGGACGGGCACAACCTGCTTTCATAATAATGACACTGGAATAATCATTTAAGGCATTTAAAATATCAATATCTGTACTGCGTGAGGAGACAATGGCTAGGGTTTCATTTTGTTGTAGAAGGGGGATTTGAGCCAATGCTGTTGTGCTATTAATAGCACTGATGCCAGGGACGATTTCACAAGCATAGTATGGGCTTAAACGTTGATGCAGATAGATATAAGAACCAAAAAAGAGTGGGTCACCTTCACATAAAAAAACAACCTTTAAACCCTGCTGTAGATAAGCAGAAATTTGTTCACCAGCCGCATCATAAGCTTGGTTAGCCATTTTCCGATCTTTTTTATAAGGCATAGAAATAGGCATTTGTTGCTGTTCTACTATCCATTCAGTCGCAATATCACGCGCTATACTTGTTCCTGTCTCAGATTTTAAGTAGGTAATGATATCTGCCTGTTGGATTAAACGTACCGCTTTTAAGGTCAAATACTCAGGATCACCTGTTCCTACACCAATACCATAAAAT
>JALVEA010000265.1 GCA_027008665.1 Thiotrichaceae bacterium
TTAATGAATTAGATGAAGCTCGCTATAGCGTTTCGCGTATTGAGGAATGGATTAATCAGGGCGGTCGTTATCAAGATATTGCGATTTTATATCGCTCCAATGCCCAATCACGGGTGTTTGAAAGTAGTTTAAATGAAAGTAGCATTCCCTATCGTGTTTATGGTGGACTGCGCTTTTTTGAACGCGCTGAAATTAAAGATGCGCTTTGCTATCTGCGTTTAACGCTTAATCGTGATGATGATGCATCGTTTGAGCGGGTTATTAATCAACCCACACGGGGTATCGGTGATAAAACGGTTGAAATGATTCGCCAGCATTCTCGCTATTTAGGTCTTTCTCTTTGGAATGCGGCAAACGCATTAGTTGAGGCAAATAGCTTTACAGCACGCGCTGGAAATGCCGTTCGAGGATTTCTTCAACTGATTAATACAATGTCCAACGAGATAATTGATTTATCACTTGAAGAACAGGTAGAAAAAATTATTAGTGCCTCAAAGCTAAAAGACTATTATCTAAAAAAAGACAAAGGGGAAGTAGGGCAGGGGCGAATTGAAAATTTGAATGAGCTAATTTCTGCCGCACAAGGTTTTTATTATCGCCCTGATGATGATCATGCGGATATGGATTTTCTGACCGCCTTTTTATCACATACCGCCTTAGAGTCAGGCGAAGGGCAGACAAAAGCAGGTAATGACTGTGTACAATTAATGACACTACATGCCGCTAAGGGCTTAGAGTTTCCGTTAGTCTTTCTAACAGGCATGGAAGAGGGGCTTTTCCCCAGTGAGCGTTCTATCGCTGAGCAAAGCAGACTAGAAGAAGAACGTCGTCTTTGCTATGTCGGGATTACACGCGCAGAAAAGCAATTAGTGATAAGCTATACTGAACAACGTTGTCTGTATGGCGGTATTAATTATAATCAACCCTCACGTTTTCTTAAAGAAATTCCCAGCGCAGTTGTTCATACGATGCCTCCGAAAATAAATCGATGGCAACGTCATTTTTATCTGCCAAAGTCCCCTCCTAGATGGAACGGGAAAATGAATGAAACAGAGATGAATATCGGGCAACAGGTCAGTCATGCTAAATTTGGAAAAGGGATTGTTATGGATGTAGAAGGAGCAGGCGAACATGCAAGAGCGCAGGTCAAATTTGATTCTGTCGGTACTAAATGGCTGGTTTTGCATTATGCTAATTTACAAATTTTGTAAATTAGCACCACTAAACAACACCCTCGCCAAATCTAAATTGTAGGGTGGATAAGTGTAACGCATCCACCGCAATACGTTGATTTTGATGTATGCACTATCGCTTATCCAGCCTACAAAAGAAAGGTCTGTTTCCTAAGGAACTTCCTAAGTTACACCGACCTATTTTAATTTGTATCGACTTAAGTTGCTAACGAATATGATTTTAGAAAGTTTTTCTTAATTGCTTAGCAATCCGAATCCTTAAATTATGAGGAACGGACTGATTAATCATTAATGCAAACGGTTTCCATTCATTTCCACGTACTAAATACCCTGCTAAGGTACTGACACCTTTTAATGTCCCTGATTTAGCATAAACACCCGTTGCTTTCTTTGGAAGTAGATATTTCCAGCGTTTAAAGCGATTCAATAAATCAACTAATTGGGTTGGTTTTAGATGATTTTTACGTGATAAGCCTGCCCCTTCTTGGAGATTGAAATTTCTCCAATGAAAATAGGACGACAAGGTATTATTCATATAACGCTTTACCAACCGTGCATTAGCAGGTTGTTTATAAGCATCGGCGGCAAGTGCTAATGCGAGTTGATTAGCGATAAAATTTGTTGAATATTTTAGCATTGGACGAACCACTTCCGCTAAAGTACGACTATTATAGTGTTGATAAGTTGCTCGTAGTGCTGGAACACGCCCTGAAATAATAGAACGACCCACCTGAACCCCTTCATTGCGTAAAAAAGCGGCTAATAACTCTGCAAAATATTTCTCTGCATTATGTGGATTTCTACCCGTATTAACACGTAATGTCCCCCGTTTAAAACGTCTTTTCATACTAATCGCAAAAGGTGTTAAAGGTGTTTGTGCTTCCGCAGAAATAACTCTTCCATTGCGTTTTTTAATATTGACGGTATTAAAATTTGCTGCAAGCGCTGAAGGGACGGCATCATAAGGATTATTCGTTGTTCCTGTTCCGGGCAATACTAAACCACTTTCAAAAACAGAATTATCTAAAGCGATCCGACTTACTTGATTAACACCTCTTCGTGCTAGTTCTCTGGCTATTTGAGATAGCTCCTCAGAGACTAAATAAGGATCACCACTTCCCTTTACCCATAACGTACTATCTCTTCGATCATAAAAAAAATCAGTACGGAAACGATAGTTTTCACCCCAACGTGTTAAGGCAAGCCAAGCAGTTGCGATTTTAACTGTAGAAGCAGGTATAAAAGATCGGGTAGCACGCTTAGATTTTAATGTTCGCCCATAGCCATCAGTGATTAATAAACCTGCATTATGCAAACGAGAAAAACGTGATAAGGCACTCTCTGCAAAACTTAACGATGGAATCATCAAGGAAAGAAAAAGTGTTGTTAAAAGCATTGTTCTTATTTTTTTCATAGGCGTTATTCTCATTAGGAACTTCCTTGGTTGCTTGTTTTGAGAGCTAAATAATAAAAAATTCAAGCTTTTAGACCATAAGCGTTGGTTTTTTATCCCTTTCATTAAATATTTTTTTGATTGTAACAGATTTTATTATAAATAAAATTTATGAATGATTGGGTGGGGAGCGGTGTAGTCAAGCAATGAATTTAGCAATCTTACTTGCCTTTTTGTTCCTGTTTGAATCATCTCAATTGTTTATAAAATACAGCTCTATTGATCTTGTCTATTGTTGCTTGATTTCCTTGTTACGCAACCCAATAGGAATTTGGGTGCGAGAAAGCTTAAATGAGTAGCCATTTAAAATGTTGAACTAGTGCTTAATGGAATTTTTGATTTATAGCGTAGTTTACCAATGGTCCATTTATCTAATTGATTGTTGTCATACATAATGAAATTAACAGCAAGGCGTTGTAGAACATCTTCAGCATTAAATTCAATATCCAATATTTCAAAATGTCCTGAGGGTGAACCGCCACGACCATCTCCAGAGAAATCAAAACCCGGTTGAGTTGCTGCTTGAAAAGGGTATCGACTGGCGAATTTATACATACCTACTTCTAAAGGTTTGCCTTTTATGGGGGCAAAATTTAAAGTCCAGTTATGTGGTTCAAAGCCAATATTTCCTTCTAATTTAATGGCGATATCATTAGGGCTATTTTCTGCATAAGGACGACTAGCTGAAAAAATAAAATTATCATCGGTGACTTTAAAGGATTTTCCTGCCGATACATAGGAGGTGCTAGCACTATCAATACAAAAGACAGCTCCGTCTTCTCCAATATTGACATCATTAGCACAAATTGTTTCTACTGGTTTAGTAGTGGTTGCTTCGACAGGCTTAGGATCAGTCACCTCTGTGCTAATAATAGGTGTTTCTGTTGTTGAACAATCGGCATTAACACCATAGGGAGAGATTTGATTTGGTGGTGCAATATCTAAATCTTCAACTGCTGAGGCTAGAATAGGGAGATCAAATTCAGTGTGTTCTATAAATTCTGTTCCTTCGACTACAACGGTTGCTGAGAGTCGTTGGCGACTCCATAAGGCGCTACTTTGTGGATAGACAATAATAATACTTAGCTTACCTTCTTCATCGGTTGTTCCTGCTGTTGTTACAGTAACGTCGTGGGTTGGCTCTAATGTACCGTTATCATTATCATCTTCACCATCATCTAAATTGCCATCATTATCCAAATCTTCTGATTTACAAACAGCTTGTAGTGAGCGAACCCAGTGACCTGAATTATTATCAACAAGAATAGTGCCATTGACAATGGTTTGATCAGGGTTTACATCCAATAGTGGTACCATTGTGCCTTTATAATAATCCGTTGGCGTAATGGTAAAGGCTATTTTTTGATTTTTTACGGGGTTACCTGCACTGTCGGTTACAATTACGCCGTAGGTTTTCTTATAAAAGATACCATCTTTGGTAATTTTTTCATTATGTCCTAGCACAATACGCAGTGCATCACCGCCGACAGTTAGATTAATATAATCTTTGATGGTGACATTTTCTTGCACATAAGCCTCTATACGCACACCATCTTTAGCACTGGAAACATCACTGGCAGTATAGGTAATATTGGCACGTCCTAAGGAATCAGTAATAGCAAGGGAGCTGCTTAAAGTACCATTGATTTTATCTTCAAGATTAAATTTAATATGTTGATTTTTTACAGGATTGTCATTGATGTCCCGAATCTTGGCAATCAGGTTGCTAACTCCATGTGGAGCAATCACAGAAGGAGAAGCCTGTATATTAATATAGTGCGGTGTTGTTGCGACAAATTCTCGACTAAGAACGGCAGCTAGTCCATTTTCAGTGGTAGCAGTAATAACCGTACCCCCTGCTGTTTCAGATTCAATGGTAAAGGTTGCCTCACCATTTTCATTTGTTTTTACTTCAGTGAGTGGACTGAGCGTACCGCGAGTAGCACTGAGTTGAATGGTTTGATTAGCTTGAGCAACCCCGTCTTTTGTCCATTTCATACTAATTGTTTCAGGGGTACTAATGGTAATTTCTTCAGTTGCACTGTTTAAGCTAAAATCATTCCCCGAGACATTGACTATTTTTTTAGCGGTAGCACCTAAGGCTTGCACCGTAATAGTATCTTTACTATCGGCAATTGCTTTAACAGTAAAAACCATTTCCCCGACAGCATTGGTGATAAAACCATTCAATGGCACTATCTCACTACCTGCCGAAGAACTAACAGAGACAGGATGAAAACCCAGTAATTTTTTCTCGGAGTCTTGTAATTTGATGCTGTAGCGGGTTGGATTATTAATTGCAATACTATCAGGACCTTCTAATGTAATGCTTGTACCGACAATATCGACTTGTAGATTTTTAGTTAGAGCGCCTGCGGTGACTTCAATATCTAGTTTTCTATTTTCTGGATGGTTTAACCCTGGTGTCACTTTGGCTGTTTTTACAATAGCGCTACTATTGCCACTGTCAGGCGTTATAGTGGCATTATTATTTACTTTAAAGGTAATAATCGTATCTGCTAAGGTATTGTTATTTTGATCTTTTGCAATAGCGGAAATAATAACGGGATTAACACCTGCGGAGAAAAGTTGTCGAGAGCTAGCTGATATTTCCAAAGCAGTGACTTTGCTTTTGATTTCCGTCACGGGATCAATTTCTTTAAGCACATCAATCTTGACGATTTTAACAAAGTCTCCCGATGTAATTGTCACCGTTAGCGTTCTCGCTTCAGGGTGACCTAATCCAGAGTTTAGTTTTGCGGTTTTTATCCCTGCGGTGTCATTGCCTGCATCGGGTACAATTAAAGCATCACTATCCACACTAAAGAATACTTTTGCGTCGTTTACTACATTATTGGCTTTATTTTTTGCAATCACTGAAATAATAACTTCATCAGATCCAAGAGAATAAAGTTTATTCGCCGTGGTTGAAACATCAAGAGAAGTAATTTCAGGTGCTGTGTTATCAGGTGCTTCGGGGGTATCATCGACTTGTATCGTGAGTGTTTCTGTTTTGCTTCCCGCAGTGACAGTAACGGTTAGAGCACGCTTACTAGTATTGAGTCCAGAGGATAAAATAGCGGTTTTTGTAGCAGCTTTATCATTTCCCTTATCGGCAATAATAGTGGCATTATTATCCACAGCAAAGCTGATCGGTGTTTCTGTAATAACATTATTATTTGCATCTTTAGCGACCACCGAAATAGTGACTTTATTATCTGCTTTAGAGAGTAAAACATCTGAACTAGCGGATACCTCTAAAGAGGCAACTTCAGCTTGTGCAACTTGTTCTGATTTTTCACCACCACCTGTACCAGAACCAAAATCACTGCCGCCACTGCATCCAACTAATGCAAGTGATAATAAAACGGGCAGTATTAATCTTTTTAAATGCGAGAGGATAATCATGATTAAGCCTTATTATTTTTATTATTTTTATTATTTTTTAGTTTATCATTTAAATTATTGTGATTGACCTATCATCAGACAATTGGTCTTTATCGCACTTTATAACTTTTAGGCAAAATTTTCATTTTGTTTTTTTTGGGCTAAATGATAACGCCGAATTCCATGGAACATTGCATTGGCTAATTTGCGTTGATAGTGATTGGTATTTAAGCGACGTTCTTCATTAGGATTACTAATAAAGGCCGTTTCAATCAGCATCGATGGAATATCAGGCGATTTAAGCACCACAAAGGAAGCACTTTCGACTTTTTTGCGTAATAACTGATTAACACCGCTGAGTTCGCGTAATACTTTTTGTGCTAATCCGAGACTATTGTCAATAGTGGCTGATTGCGATAGATCGAGCAATAAAGAGGATAATACTTTATTACTATTCTCAAGCGATACTCCGCCGAGTTTAGCTTCATAAGAATTTTCATTTTTAGCCAGCCAACGTGCTGCTTCACTCGATGCACCGTTTTCTGAGAGTATATAAACAGAAGAACCTGCTAATTTACGGTCTGGATTCGCATCAGCATGGATGGATATAAATAAATCAGCTCCTTCAGCACGCGCTTTGTCCATGCGTTTGCGTAATGAGACATAATAATCACCATCACGGGTCAAAAACGCTTTCATATCGCCTTGTTGATTAATACGCTGTTGTAAACGAGTTGCAATCTTTAAAACCACATCTTTTTCAAGCGTTCCATTATGACCAATGGCTCCTGGGTCTTTACCACCATGACCGGGGTCGATAGCAACGATAAAATGGTCTTTATTACGTCGTTTAGTCTGCTTTCTCGCTAGTGTTGATTTTTTATCATGTTGCTTAGTTGCACGATGTTTATTCGTTTTTTTAGTTGCTTGTTTGCTTTTCTTAGCAGAGGCTGTGCTTGTCAGGGTGAGTTCTAAACGATAACCTGTCTCTGATTTGCTCAGTTCAGTATTTGCTTTTGCTTTATGTGCTAAATCAAAAACAATTCTTAAATCATTAGTATTACGAATAGCATGGCGAACACCTTGTACTAAGGAATCTTTTTCCGTGATTTTTTTTAAAGCTGTTTTTAAAGAGGTATGTTTGAGATCTAATACAATTCTTTCGGGGGTATGCAAGGAGAATAGGGAGCGTTTTATTTTGCCATCAAATTCAAAAACAAGCTGTTGTTTATGCTTTTCCTTTTGAACTGTTTTTACAGACACTAAATGGACAGGAGAACGCTTACTACTTTTAGCCAATAATTGAGGAGATAGCAAGACACTACCTGCAACGCCTAATGTTTTAGCTAGTTTAAGAATAAAATCTCTACGTTTTCTATCGCTATTATCCATTTTCATCCATTGAAATATTTGTCAGAATTAAATCTATTGACACTGTGTTTATTAGTAAACCCTAACGGGGTATTCTTTTCAAGTGATTTTTTAAAAAAAAGCTGTAAGCTCTTGTTTTCCATTGGTTGAGTTTCCGAAAAGTAGATGAATATGACGCATTTCTTCTGCGTATTGAATCAACACATTGAGATCTTCTTGCGCTAAAAATCCCTTCGCTTTCTCAGGCCATTCAACCAAACATAATGCATCCGATGATAAGTAATCTCTAATACCCATATACTCTAATTCTTCAGGATCTGCTAGACGATAAAGATCAAAATGGTATATTTTCCGACCATCGATTGAATAAGGTTCAACCAAAGTATAAGTAGGACTTTTAACCGTTCCATTAAACCCTAAATGGCGTAATAAACCGCGTGTTAGCGTTGTTTTGCCCGCGCCTAGATCACCATTGAGAAAAATCAATCCACCTTGAGGAAAAGCGTCGGCTATTTTGCCTCCCAATGACATCATTTCTTGCTCAGATTTTATGACTAGCTTTATATCGTTTTTGTTCATTAATATTTTTCTTTTAGAAGCATTTTTTAGTAGCTGAGACTATGTAGCAAATAACTTTTGGGAATCATTGCCAAACCACGGCTATTTCATCCACTTCAATATCAGTACGTCTTAGTTTAATTGCAAATTCCTCAATATTCATCGTATCAAGCGCGAATTTCTCGCTTAAAGCATCAATTTTATCTTCCATTTCCTCCGTTAAAAGTTGAATATCATCTTTTATTTTTTCAACTCGCTCTGCGGCACGACTAATATCACCTCTTTCTTTTAATACCCGACTGCCACGGCTTAAAACGCGTCCAACACTTGCGCTAGAACTGCGCCCAAATAATGCGCCTAAGACAGCAATTCCTGTGGTGATCATAGAACTAGACGCATCTGCCTGCTCTTTTTCAACGCGCTCTTGTGCACGGGCTAAACGCTCCATTAATACTCTTTCTTTTTGAGCATAACGCTGTTGCAGTTTTTCTATTTCAATTTCTTTTTTATCCGCTAAAATATCATTTAAACGTACTTTAAAATTTGCCAGTGATTCATGTGGCTTTGATTCCATTTTAGGTGTTTTTGTGGTGCGATAAAGCGTGAGTTTATGCGCTTGATAGAGCCATCCTTTTAGATGTTGCGTGGCTTTTTTTAGTGACTTATCGTTAGCAATAAAGTCAGGGATAGGTGCATATTTCGCCCCATGAGGGGCTTGTTTTATTAAATGACTCAAGCATTCTGCTTCTTTTTCTTGTTCTGCTTGCGTCCAATCTAGTTTGCGATCATCACCTGTTAAGAATAATTTAATACAATACTGCTCTGTTTCATCAATACCTCGGCTCTGATTAAAGAAATGCAACACGACTTTAGCGTTTAAACTAGGGTGATAACGATGTTGTTCAGTTAAATCCAGCTCAAAATATTGTGAAATACTATTGTCCAAACGAGTGTAATTTTCATAACCTTCTACTGTATTTATGAGGGCTTGAGGCTGTGCTATTTGTTGATCTGCCGATTGCTGTTTTTGAGGAGCCATTAAGGTCGCTATTTCACTGCGTTTTAATGGACCTTTAAGATAACTCATTGCCCAACGAGTGCTAAATAAACGAATATCATCAAGATGTGCGCTTTTTAGGAAAAAAGTACGTTTTTTAAGGTTAGCTAATAAGTTTTGGATTTCTTTTTTATCAAACTGAGAGCCAACTTTGCCCCCTAAACCATCAATGACCCGATTAATATCCTGTGTTGTTTGCAAGCGTCCAATAAACCATGTGCCAATATTAGATAAACCTTTATAGTCAAGATCAATGGGGTTTTGGGTACTTAAAATAACTCCTACACCAAACGCTCTAGCCTGTTTGAGCATTAATAACATTGGCTCTTTACTTGGTGGATTTTTGGTTGGTGGAAAAAATCCAAAAATCTCATCCATATAAAGAATGGTTTTTAAGGCAGACGTACCACTTTGACGACGCATCCATGCAATGTATTTATTCAATAAAATGGTAACAAAGAACATACGCTCTTCATCATTGAGATGTGAAATAGAAAAAATAGAAAGCTTGGCTTTACCATTTTGATCATAAAGCAAACGCTGAATATCCAGATCATCCCCTTCCATCCACGCGCTAAAAGTAGGGGATGCAAGCACGGCATTAAACTTAGTGGCTAATTTAAAGCGATCCGTCTGTGGATAAAAATTTTCCAGTGGCAATACGCCAATTTTCTTAAAGGATGGGCTAATAATACGACCAATTAAATCCTCAAGGCTAAGATTGTCCCCTAATAACCATGAGCGACTAATTAACTGTGCCAGTAAAATATATTCTCTGGACTCAACGGGATTTGCCTCAATCCCAATCAATGCCAATAAACTAC
>JALVEA010000266.1 GCA_027008665.1 Thiotrichaceae bacterium
TCCGCATCGTCTCGTTATTTCTGATCGTGGTTTAAAAGAAAATCAATTTGAATACAAAGCACGAACAGGCGATAAAGCAGAAACAGTTGCTATTGATGAGGTTGTAGAGTTTCTTGGAAAAAAGATTTCATTGCTTTGAGGTCGCCTTAAAACAACTGCTTGAAAGATTTAATCGCCGTAAATTCTTCGGTATCAACGGCCATTTGTTGCGAATCAGGTTGGTGAATTGCTAATAAATACGCAATATTATATTGTCTAGCGGCACGCAACACCGATAAATTATCATCAATAAATAGGCTATTTTGAACCTTAAAATCAATTTGTTGATGGAGTTTATTCCAAAAGCCGTGTTGCTCTTTTGCCAGTCCAAGCTGATGCGAGCTAATGATCTGATCAAAATATTGTTCAATAGCGACATGCTGAAATTTCATCTGAATAGTTTTAGAGGGAGCATTGGTTAGCAAAATAATATGCTTTTTTTGTTGCTGTAAAAAGGCAAGAAAATCTTCAACATGCTCGCGTATTTTAATACGTTCAGAGACGTCTTGTTTTAGCATCAACATATCCATTGCTAATTGTTCGCTCCAATGATCAATACAATACCAGTTTAGCGTTCCTTTCATCGCACCATAATGTGATATAAGTTGTTCTTTTGCCTCACTGAGTGATAGTTGATGCTTTTTTGCATATTTCATAGGCATATATTCTAGCCAGAAATGATTATCATAGTGTAAGTCCAGCAAGGTGCCATCCATATCGAGAAAGACAGTGTCAATATTTGTCCAATCAAGAGAAATTTTATTTAGCATATAAGTAGGTATTAAGAGAAAGAAGAATTATGAAAAAAGGGACTATACATTAAAATAGAAAGGTTGCCAGTACCGGATTATTTAATATTGAGGCGTTAGATTTAGAGTTTTTAAACGCTGAAAAACCTTAAACTAATAATGCAGAATTTTTAAAATAGGATAAATTAAAGAATGATAACAAAAGAATTAGAACAACTATTACCCGTATTATTACCCGATGTTAAACGTATAGCGATTGAAGCAGGGGAGAAGATTATGGTCGTTTTTAATCGTGATTTTTCAGTTGAATACAAAAAAGACAAGTCACCTGTAACAGAAGCTGATTTAGCAGCGAATACACATATCATTCAAGAATTAAAAAAACTTGCAGGTGGTTTCCCTATTCTTACTGAGGAAGAGGCTTCTCTTGCTTTTGAAGAACGTTCAAGTTGGGAGACTTATTGGTTGGTTGACCCTTTAGATGGTACAAAGGAATTTATTAATCGTCGAGATGGATTCACGGTTAATATCGCTTTGATTCATCAGCATCATTCGGTATTAGGAGTCATTTATGTGCCTGTTTTTGATCTAAGTTATTATGCTTATCAAGGATATGGTGCATTTAAAGACAGTGCTGAGCAACAGGGTAAGAAAATATCAGTGCGAACCTTAGCTAAAATACCTACCTTAGCGGTAAGTCGCTCTCATGCAAAAGGTGATTTGCAAATTTTTATTGAAAATTTGGGGGAGCATGAAATGATACAAACAGGCAGTTCTTTGAAAATGTGTTACGTTGCAGAAGGTGTTGCTGACCTTTATCCACGCCTATGGTTAACATCCGAATGGGACACAGGAGCGGCACACTGTATTGTCAATGAGGCAGGTGGACGTTTAGTAAAAACCGATATGAGTCCGCTTTTATATAATACAAAAGACTCCTTACTCAATCCTTTTTTCTTTACCATCGGTGGTAATGATCACGATTGGATGCAGTATTTGCCTGAGAATTCTGTGGCTAAAAACTAGGTGAAAGAGAATATAAAATGAGTGAAAAATTCTTTTTAATAGCAGGGAGTTTATTGGCATTGTTTGCGGTTGTTTTAGGTGCATTTGCTGCACATGGTTTGCAACAGGTAGTGAGTGAAAAATTAATCGCTATTTTCCGCACAGGTGTTGATTACCAGTTTTATCATAGTTTTGCTTTATTGATAACGGGTATTTTAATCCATCTGTTTTCTACTTCACGTCTCTTAAAAGCAGCAGGGATTGCCTTTTTAATCGGGATTATTATTTTCTCAGGTAGTCTTTATCTTTATGTTTTTACAGGAAATAAAGTCTTTGGTATGATAACGCCTATTGGTGGTTTATCCTTTATTATTGGATGGCTATTATTGACTCTTTCCTTTTTTTAGCTACCCATTTTAAGGAAAGATCAATAATGGGTATCGTTCATTTCTGCGTTTATACTTTTAGTTGTTACCTTTACTCTAAAATACCACGTCATTGCGAGGAGCTTGATTAGCGTAGCAAATCAACGACGAAGCAATCTTTTGGAGTTAGCACGGTCGGTCGTATAAGTGCCGTCCATATATTTCAATTATTTATCGAAATTTACACGGCACGTCATACGACATGTTGATATAAAATATGTCAGATGACGACGTACCTTAATTTTCTAGTTACGAGGCTCTAGCCTCGTAATTCATATTGACGGCTCCAGCCGTCTAAAATAGGGTTTTCTTACTCCTATGCCTCAACGCACTTTTATAGACGGCTAGAGCCGTCAGTTTTGATTACGAGGCTGGAGCCTCGTAACCAGAGAAACTAAACTGTAGGATCGGT
>JALVEA010000267.1 GCA_027008665.1 Thiotrichaceae bacterium
TGGTTCTATTCGGGATTCTATTTTGGGGGTGGAAATTATTAATGGTGATGGGAAAATCGTCCATTTTGGTGGTCAGGTCATGAAAAATGTGGCAGGTTATGATATGTCGCGTTTAATGGTGCGTTCTATGGGGACATTGGGTGTGATTTTAAGTGTGTCATTACGGGTCTTACCCAAGCCTGTGAAAGAAACAACATGGGTGATGCAAGCAAGCCAAAATGAGTCTCTTGTCTTTTGTAAACAATGGCGGCAAATGTATTTGCCAATTTCAGCGACTACATGGTATCAAGATAAGGTTTATATTCGCTTATCAGGTACAAAGATGACCTTAAAAGCAGCAAAACAACGGCTTTTGCAGCAATATTCATTTGAGCGATTAGAGGATGATATTAGTTTTTGGCAGTCGATACGTAATCAACAACATGTTTTTTTCAAAGGAATTAATAAGCCTTTATGGCGTTTGTCTTTGCCAATTAATGCGCCTGTCATTGCGCGTTTTTCAGGTGATTTATTAACAGAATGGGGGGGGACTCAGCGTTGGCTTACCAATAATGCACCTGCGAATATTATTCGTGCAGTCGTCGCTAAACATGGTGGTTATGCAACTTTATTTGATGGGCATAAACATTTGCCTGAAGTGCCTCCCTTTCCTATTTTAGCTCCCGAATTACTTGCCCTGCATAAAAATTTAAAACGTAAATTAGATCCAAAAAATATTTTTAATCCTGGGCGTTTATATCGAGATCTTTGATGAAAACTAATTTATTAGATAGTCTAAAAGACACCCCAGAAGGACAGTTAGCGAATGATATATTGCGTCGTTGCGTACATTGTGGTTTTTGTAATGCGACGTGTCCAACCTATCAATTGCTAGGCGATGAAAATGAAGGCCCGCGTGGGCGAATTTATTTGATTAAAGAGATGCTTGAAGGTGGGGAAGTCACTGAATCAACACGTTCTCATTTGGATCGCTGTTTAATCTGTCGGAGCTGTGAAACAACCTGTCCATCAGGAGTTCAATATGCTAATTTATTGGAAATAGGAAAAAAATTCATTGAAGCAAAGCTAGAGCGTCCTTTTAAAGAACGTTTTGTACGTGATGGATTGCTCAATACGCTTCCGTATCGTCGTCGTTTTAAATTATTTTTAAAGGCTGGGCGTTTCTTTTTACCTCTAGTAGACCCTAAATCACGGCGTAAGATACCTGCTAAAATAGCAAAAGGAAAATGGGCTAAAACGCAACATCCACGCCGTATGTTAGTACTTGATGGTTGTGTGCAATCAAGCTTGTCACCTGATATCAATAGCGCAACCTCTCAAGTCTTGGATAAATTAGGGATTACGCTGGTTAATATTAAACAAGCAGGTTGTTGTGGTGCGGTGAGTCTGCATTTGAATCGAGAGCAAGATGCTCTAGCAATGATGAAGCATAATATTAAAGAGTGGTGGCCTGAGATAGAAGCAGGAGCAGAGGCGATTGTAACAACTGCCAGCGGTTGTGGCTTGATGGTAAAAGATTATGCTCGCTATTTGAAAGATGATGAGCAATATGCTGAAAAAGCGCGTCATATTTCTGCCTTATGTAAAGATATTGCGGAAATTATTGCAACTGAGGATTATACAAGGCTAGCGATAAAAACATCGAAAAAAATTAGTTGGCATCCTCCCTGTACCTTACAGCATGGACAAAAAATAACAGGTGTAGTTGAAAAAATATTATTAGATTGTGGTTATCAACTAAATCCCATTCAAGATGCTCATTTATGCTGTGGTTCAGCGGGAACTTATTCAATTTTACAACCTAAACTATCTTCACAGTTAGGTGATAATAAAATAATTAGTCTTGAAAATGATCACCCCGATTTAATTGTAACTGCTAATATTGGATGTCAAACACATTTGCAAGGGTATACTAAAACCCCTGTAAAGCATTGGATACATTTATTATTAGAGCGATAAAATATGAAAGATATACAAAATATTAGCCGTCATATTGGTGAAAGCCCTGAAACACAAATTTTAAACTATATTCCCATTACCCAAGATTTGGCAACATCAGGACAACCAACACCTTTGCAAATAAAAGCCATTGCAGAGGCAGGCTATGACTCTATTATCAATCTTGCCATGCATGATTCACCCAATGCACTTTTTGATGAAGGAGGATTAGTCAGTGAAGCAGGAATGAATTATTTTCATATCCCCGTGCCTTTTGATGCCCCAACAATAGAACACATCAAGCTTTTTATAAACCTAATGGATGCGTTAAATCAAGAGTACCAAAGAATTTGGGTACATTGTGCTTATAATTGGCGTGTATCCGCATTTATGACGCACTATAGAATGACAAAACCAGAGGAGATGTTAGTTTTAGAACAATGGAAACCAGATGATACATGGTTAGCATTTCTTGAACTTCAACCTAGAGGATTTGAACTACGGGAGCGTAAGTTTTAAGAGACTTAAGAAGCTCCAAGCAGTGAATTATCAATTTTACTTGCCCTTTTGTTGCTGTCAATTGTGGAATATGCTTATTTTTTTGTCGAAATGGTGACAAGATTTTAGCATTATGTCATTCGTTCTATCTAAAGAATATGAGATTGCCAACCAAGTTTTCATACTCAAAAAA
>JALVEA010000268.1 GCA_027008665.1 Thiotrichaceae bacterium
GTGCTTTGTGATGGTAAAGGTTGCAAGGTCTGCGGTCATACAGGTTGGATAGAGGTCATGGGTTGCGGCATGGTGAATCCTGAAGTATTCCGCCATGTGGGTATTGATCCTGATAAATACACAGGTTTTGCTTTTGGTTTTGGTATTGATCGTCTTGCTATGTTGCGTTATGGCATTGATGATCTGCGTAAATTATTTGATAACGATATTCGTTTTCTGAAACAGTTTGCATAGGAGTTAAGAGATGAAAATCAGTGAAAAATGGTTGCGTGAATGGGTCAAACTCGATGCAACAACAGAAGAAATAGAACGTCAGTTAATTATGTCAGGCACAGAGTTAGATGGTATCTATCCTGTCGCTTCTGCTTTTAGCAATGTCGTGGTTGGACAAATTAAAACGATTGAACCACATCCAGATGCCGATAGATTGCGTGTCTGTCAGGTGGATGTAGCAGACGATCGCTTATTACAAATAGTGACCAATGCCAGCGTTGAAATGGATCAAAAAGTCCCCGTAGCCAAAATTGGTGCAAAACTGCCTGAAGCTGATGGCAAAATTTTTAAGATCAAAAAAAGTAAGCTACGTGGTGTTTTATCAGAAGGTATGTTTTGTGGCTCTGAAACACTGGGTATGGGTGAGGCAGGGGAAGGTTTATTGCCGATTCCTAGCGATGCAGCATTAGGGACTGATTTGCGCGAGTTATTAGAACTTGATGATGTTGTCCTCGATCTTGATTCAACCCCAAACCGTGCTGATCTGCTGTGTGTTGCAGGTGTTGCGCGGGAGCTTGGGGTGATTATGCAAGCCCCTGTGAATGAAATTACATTTGAAGCCGTGGATATTAGCATTGAGGATACTTTTCCCGTCAAAATATCAGCAGATGATCTTTGCCAACGTTATACAGGACGTATTATCCGTGATGTTAATACCCAAGCAGAAACACCGCAATGGATGGTAGAAAAACTACGTCGCTCCGATATTCGTAGCCTAAGTCCTGTGGTTGATATTACTAACTATGTGATGTTGGAATTAGGGCAACCTATGCATGGCTTTGATTTTGAAAAGCTAGAAGGTGGCATTGAAGTAAGAAGAGCAAAAGAAGGTGAAAAACTTACCTTATTAGACGGCAAAGAAGCCACTTTACGTGCCGATACACTGGTTATAGCGGATGAGAAAAAAGCATTAGCATTAGCAGGTATTATGGGAGGGGCTGACTCAGCGGTCAGTGAAACGACCCGTGATATTTATTTGGAAAGTGCTTATTTTGTACCAGAGAAAATCATGGGAAAAGCACGAAGCTATGGTCTGCATACAGATTCATCGCATCGCTTTGAGCGTGGTGTTTCTCCTGATTTGCAAATTAAGGCAATGCAACGTGCAACGCAGTTAATTATTGAACTGTGTGGCGGTAAAGCAGGTGAAATAAGTGACATTAGCACTAATAATAAACTGCAAACCCGTCATACTATTGCTTTTGAACGTCGTAGTATTCAACGTCATCTTGGTATTGAGGTAAAAGATTCTCGTGTTGAGGATATTATGACTCGCCTTGGCTGTACGATAGAAAGCACTGCAACAGGTTGGAGTATTACACCGCCTATTTTCCGTTTCGATCTCGCAACACAAGAAGATATTGTTGAAGAAATTGCTCGTATTTATGGTTATGATAATATTCCATCACGTTTGCGTCCTCTAGTCCCTCTTATTGTTCCTAAACAAGAAACAGAGGTTGAAGAAGATACTTTACGTCATTTATTGGTAAATCGTGGCTATCGTGAAGCGATTACCTATAGTTTTGTGCCTCCTGAAATGGAGACCCTGTTGAATCCTTCCCATCAAAAAATCAAACTAGCCAATCCAATTTCTGAAGAACTTTCTACCATGCGAAGCACTCTTTGGTCTGGATTGCTACCAGTTATCGAAAAAAACCTTAAACGCCAACAAAATCGTGTGCGTTTATTTGAAACTGGACTAAGCTTTATCAACACCAATGAGGGTATGTTGCAACGCAAAAAAATGGCAGGTGCAATTACAGGTTCGCTTTATCCTGAATCTTGGGATGAATCGCCACAGCTTGTCGATTTTTACGATATCAAAGGCGATGTTGAAGCCTTATTAGAAGAATCAAATGCAACGCACTATTATTTTGAAGCAATAGAACACCCCGCTTTACACCCCGGTCAGTCGGCGGAAATAATTTCTTACGATGAGACGGGCAATAAAGAAGTTATTGGTTATTTAGGTGCATTGCATCCAAGTATTGAAAAGAAATTAGGCTTGAATCAAGCGGTGTTTTTATTTGAACTTGATATTGATCGTATTCAACAAAAAAAGCTTCCTAATTACTCGTCTTTATCACCTTATCCTTCTATTCGACGTGATATCGCAGTTGTTGTTGATGAAAAAATAAGCTTTAATGAAATAGCAATATTGCTTGAAAAAACGGGTATAGAACAATTGATAGACTATACCTTATTTGATGTCTATATTGGTGCAGGTATAGCAAAAGGACAAAAAAGTCTAGCCTTAGGCTTGATTTTTCAAGACTTTTCACGCACTCTACAAGAGCAGGATATTACTCGTTACATTGAAACTATCACTAATGCCTTAAAAATGGAGACG
>JALVEA010000269.1 GCA_027008665.1 Thiotrichaceae bacterium
CAAGCTCTTTTTTACTTTCATCAAAAAAAATGCAAGAACGTTATAAAAAACTACGGAAAGACAAGGAAGAAGCGAGAGTGCATTTACTTCGACGTTCTGGAATTGATCATGTTTTGTTATCAACTACCAAAAGTGTATTTCCTGTACTCTTTAACTTCTTTAAACGACGGCAAAATTCACCACGTCGCGCATAATTAACTACATTTATATGGAAGACATTAATCCAATCAAAGCACCAATTTATATCTCAATTTTTGACACAGCATTACCGATTGTTATGTTTTTCTTATTAATTACACTGCTGATTATGCTTGCAGGTTTATTATACCGAAAAAGGAAAATTAAATTATTGCAAATCCAGTTACTTTCCTCCTTAGATATGAATAAAGAAGAAAAAGTGAAGCAGGCAAAAAATAGACTTGCAAAACTGAGTTCATTGATCGAGAAAAACCATTTCCATGAATTGTATATGCAGATAACTGCATTAATAAAACAGACACTTGCAGAAGTTTTTGAAGTAAAAGTAGGAGAGATGACCACTGAAGAAATTGCGTCAGTAGATTTTCATCGGAAAGATATTAAAGAGGTCGTACTTCATTTTTTGAAAGATGTTGATCACATGAAGTTTGCTAATGTACATAGTGAACAAAAGGACGCACAGTTACTTTATGGTCAGGCGGAAAAAACTTTAAACAAGCTTCAGGAAATTGCGCGAGAAATCGATGAACATAATACTGAGGTTGCAAAAAAAATTAAAACCAGAAAATAAAACTATAGCTATGCAAGAATTTATTACACAAATACATTTTCAAAATCCTGAATATTTATATTTGCTTTTGCTTATACCCGTATATGTTTTCTTTTTAGTGTATACGCGCAAAAAGGGAGGTGTTGGTTTTTATGTTTCAGTTTTTGATGATCTTCTCAAGTCAAACAAATGGACTTTAGGTTACATACTTGAAATAGTACGCATTATACTTGTGGTTTGTATTTTTTTACTGTTTGTAATAACACTTGCGCGACCACAGGTCTTACATACAACAAGACATATCACTAAAACAGGTATTGATATTGTTATGGCGCTTGATGTATCTGAGTCTATGCTTGCAGAAGATTTAAAACCCAACAGAATAGAGGCGGCAAAGAATGCATTACGAAAATTTATTGCAACAAGAAAATCTGACAGGGTTGGAATTGTTATTTTTGCAGGGGCACCGTTTACTCAGTCGCCACTTACCTTTGATTATAATGTGCTTGATTATTATCTAAAAAATATATCTACAAATTCTATTGATCAATCTTCATATGGGGCAAGTGGAACAGCAATAGGAGATGCTATTTTGGCGGCAGTGAATAGATTGCGTAATGCAAATAATAACGAAGATAAAGATGATGCAGAAAATAAACGCAGCAAAATCATTGTACTCCTATCTGATGGAGATGCTAATGTTGGTATTGATCCAAAAATAGCAGCATATAAAGCTAAAGAGGAAGGAATAAAAATATATACTATTGGTATAGGAAAAGAAGGTGGTGCACCGATTCCGGTCCCAGTATCAAATGGTAGAAGAGTATATGCACAAAACCCTGATGGTTCTGTTTATAAAGCAGAATTTAATGAAGAAGCATTGCGAGAAATTGCCAATATTACAAAAGGTAAGTTTTTTAGAGTAGATGATCAAAAGAGTTTTGATGATGCATTGAAAGATATTGATAACTTAGAAAAAACTGAAGCAAAACTTTCAACGAAAACAAACACACAAGATAGATTTACTCCCTTTTTGTATGTTTTGTATATTTTTATAAGTTTATTTGTACTCGGTAGTTTTTTATTACAGCGTAAATAATTATATATGAACTTTGGACTTGAAACTCAATACTCATTTTTAATAGCAATTGTCATTATTGTTGGACTTTTGTTATTTAGCCGTGCATTTTTAAAATTAGTAACATTTTATAAAACAAGCTTTTGGACTCAGTTACAGTCATCTACCTTAATGCGCTATCAAATATTCTTTTCAATTTTTGCTTTGCTGCTCGTGCTTATTTTAACCTCTATTGCAACTGCTCAGCCGAGATGGGGCATAAAAACAATCACAACTGAAAAAAATGCGGCAGATATATTATTTGTGCTTGATGTATCTAAATCAATGCAGGCACTTGATATGAGTATTAAAAATAAAGCACTTGATCGATTGACAGCTGCAAAATTACTTATCTCTGACATGGTAAATAAGCACCCAGAAAATAATTATGGTCTCGTTGTTTTTGCAGGAGACGCCTTTGTCCTTTCACCTATTACTTTTGATGTGAATTCTTTTGTAGATATTTTAACCACTGCAAGTTCTAAGGATGTTGCTATCCAGGGAACTGACGTTGCTAAGGCGCTTTCTGTTGCGTTGTCACGTTTTAATACTGTTTTATCTGAAAGTAAGGAAGATGTTGAAAACAGTAAAGCCATTGTTTTAATTTCAGATGGAGGTGAAGATATGAATAATGAAATATTTGCTTTAATACAGGAAGCAAAAACAAAGCATATACCAATTTATACTCTAGGAATTGGTGATAGTAAGGGTGTTCCAATACCAGAAGGGCAAGATGCATTTG
>JALVEA010000270.1 GCA_027008665.1 Thiotrichaceae bacterium
GACAACTCAAGCAAACACAAAGGTTATTCCACCCATCACTGAAACTGCACAAAATAATAAAACTAGCAATAAACCCATTACAATAAATACAGCAAAAAATCAAGAAAGCACTGTTTCTAAGCCTTTATCAGCCGTTGATGCAATAACCAGAGAATTGATGAAAAACAAACGGCTTAAAGAAGAGAGGCTGAAAAATCAATCTGCAATTATTGAGTCTAATCATCATCATAAACAAAGCACTTCAGTAGTAAATCCTTCCTTAGAAGTAGATACCCGCAAAAAGAAAACGCTCAAACAAGCGAAAAAAAATCAACTAGCAGAAAATCAAATTATCGTAGAACAAAAAACCAATAAATCATTAGCGAAACTGATTAATAAAAGTAAACAAAACCTAAGCAATTCAGAACAAATACTAATAAAAAAATTAACAAATATAGACAATGCTCAAACATATGAACAAAAAACAAGCGTTAATACTCTTGGCTACAATAGTGTCTCTCTTAAAGAAAGTAGTGATATTGATAAAATTATGGCAGCCATGTCAGGTGTAAAAAAACCATCTGAAATCAGTGCAATAGAAAAAATAGAAACCAAAGTAAAAAAACTACTTCAAGACAAAGAAAGTAAATTTCAAACCACAAATGCCTATGTAAAAAAACTACAGCCCGAGACTGAACAAAATAAAAAGGAAATACGCACCATTACTGTTAGGCAAAACGAAACATTATGGGATATTGCAGTACGTGCTTATGGAGATGGTAATCAATATAAAAAAATTCTAGAAGCCAATCCATTGCTCAAAGAAAATCCTAAGTTATTAAAATCAGGTATTACACTAAGAGTCCCTCTGTAGACTGTTACTGCAAATCAAAGTAGAATGACAACAAATAAGATCTAACTGATCTCATTATATAACCTATTGTTATATAACAAAAAATAATAAGGTTAATTTTATACCAATAGTCCAAAACTTAAATAAAGGAAAGAATCAATGGCACGAGGTGTTAATAAAGTAATTCTAGTGGGAAGATTAGGCAACGACCCAGAAACAAAATATATGCCCTCCGGTGGTGCAGTGGTCAATATAAGTGTTGCCACTAATGAAGCTTGGACAGATAAAAACACAGGTCAAAAACAAGAACGTACAGAATGGCATCGTGTGGTTGCCTTTAATCGTCTGGCTGAAATAATGGGACAGTATCTACGCAAAGGAGCACAAGTCTATATTGAAGGTAAACTTCAAACCCGTAAATGGCAAGACCAAAACGGTCAAGACCGCTATACAACAGAAATACTAGCCAATGAAATGCAAATGCTTGATAGCCGCAACACCGGTGGCACAGGTGTTATGAATGAGAATTCACAACAATCTTCCTATCAAGCCCCACAACCATATCAACAACCTGCCCCAAATCAAGCACAATCCCCTTCTTCCGCACCCATGCAACAACAACCCGTCCCAAATCAAGGACAAACCGCTACTCCCGCACCCATGCAACAACAACAGCCGACCCCCAATCAAGGACAAAGACAGGTACCTCCCACACAACAAGCGTCACAACCCTCATCCGTCCCGACAAAAAACTATGATGATTTTGATGATGATATTCCATTTTAAAACTTGGTAATAATTGCATACACGCTCCTAAAATATCTGCCATAAATTCCCATACTAGGAGCCTGTGCAACTATTCATAGAGAGTGTGGCAAATAAAAAAAATAGGTTATAAGCTCTCAATAACTCTTGAAGGTACAGATTTTATAACGGGTTAAATCTGCTACTAAAGATGCTCAACATTATCACTATATTTTCAATGATTTCAATGATTTTAGCACCAGTTAGCTGGTACAAAGTTATTAAACCACTACGCTTTATCAAAGAAAAACATATATTTTATATGGTTTTTATTTCTCCTCAAAAAAATACGAAAAAGCTTTTTTTATCAAATCCTTAGTATAAGGTAGATTAATGCGCATATAAATATATTTGTATATTAGTGTATTCTAATATATAATCCAACTATAAACTTGATTTACATCAAGTCCTAGTCAAATAAATATCTTCACTCATACCAATAGATTATGACTACAAACAAATGGGAAAATGGTCTTTTTTTCATTTTGGTGAAGTTATTTTAAATATTTGTTATTTCATATAATTGGGGAAATATGATGAATTACTTAAGCAATAATTTAGTAAAAGAAGCACATCAACACGTTGAAGTTGTTAACTTTACAGAAGCATGTGACATGCTAAAAGAAGGAATTAATATTATTGATGTTCGTGAACCTGCGGAGTACCGCAAGGCGGCAATTCCAGGTGCAATTAATATACCACGCAGTGTTTTCGAATTTGTGATCAATGATCATGTGAACGAAAAAGATCGTCAGAAACCACATCTTATCTATTGCCGATCAGGCGGGCGAGCTGCCCTTGCAGCAGTCACCATGAAAAACATGGGATATGAAAATGTTTATGCCATGTACGGTGGCTTTGAACATTGGGAAAAAGAAGGTCGTCGAGTTAAAAATAATCCAACTCAAGACTAATCATTTTAAAAAGAGATACCTAAAAAGCCAAAAGATAGAGATAGCATTAAAAAAG
>JALVEA010000271.1 GCA_027008665.1 Thiotrichaceae bacterium
GGTAAAGGCGAGGTATTTGAAAATTCCAAGGTCACATGCCCTTCCCACTCAGGTTCTAAAGGGGTGACATTAACAATAATACCGCAACGTGCGTAGGTTGATTTACCTAAACAAATCGTTAATACACTGCGTGGGATTTTAAAATATTCCACTGTCCGAGCTAAAGCAAAGGAGTTAGGAGGGATAATGCATACATCAGATTTAACATCGACAAAACTATTTTCATCGAAAGCTTTAGGATCAACAATGACCGAATTGATATTAGTGAAAATTTTAAACTCATTAGCACAACGCACATCGTAACCATAGCTTGATGTGCCATAGGAAATAACTTGTTGCTGATCTCTTGCACGGACTTGTCCCGCTTCAAAAGGATGGATCATTGCATATTCCTGTGCCATTTTTTGAATCCAACGATCTGATTTAATACTCATACTTTTACCTTTTATTAGGAAGTTTCAAGTAATGATTATACCCATATTGCGCTGATTTTTTGTTTCTGATTGGAGTATCTCAAGAGGTGCATAGTTATTCTATGCAACGATTGAGATGATTCAAACAGGGACAAAGGGGCAAGTAAGATTGGTATAATCATTGCTTGGAACTTCCTTAACGGCTAAGAGACGTTCCACCCGAACGACTAAAGGGTAAATTAAACCACGGAAAATGGATAGAACCCGCTAGATCATATTTAAGATTTCGGTTATTGATTAAATTAGGCAATAGACTGATCATATTGCTAAAACTAAAGATAATTGGAATATCAACAAGCTTTGATTCACCCGCTTGAATTGTCGTTTTTCGCTCTCGATTGCCATTAGCAACCTCTACTCCATTAAGACGTAATCCATAATCAAAGCCTGACAAGGGGATGGGAAAATGATTTGGATTTTCAATTTTTAATAAAAAATTCGCTGAACCACCTGATAAGGTCAATTTACCCATTTTGACTTTTTCAATAGAAACTTTTGGACGTTCAACCAAACCTTTCACACCATTAGACGAACATCCTATAAATGGCATTATCAATGCAAGAATTACCATTATTTTTTTTATCATTTTAATCATATTTTTCCTTGGCAGGTATCTCAGTTAGTCACACCGTATCGTTTACGATAAGCATCAATTTTTTCAATCAAATTTTTATCGTCAATACAGGTTTTTATGTGCTCAATGACATCCTCTAGAGCAATAATATTAATCACGTTTATATTATAACTTTTCTCAACCTCTTGCACTGCTGATTGAGTACTTTCCCCTCTTTCTTGGCGATCGAGTGAAATAGTAATACCCGCTAATATTGCATCGTTATTTGCAACAATTTTCGCTGCTTCACGACAGGCTGTCCCCGCACTAATCACATCGTCAACAATTAATACACGCCCCTTTAAAGGTGCTCCAACGATATTACCCCCTTCACCATGATCTTTAGATTCTTTACGATTGTAAGCATAGGCATAGTCAATACCGTGTTTTTCATACAATGTAGCGGCAACAATGGAAACCAGCGGAATACCTTTATAAGCAGGACCAAAAAGCATATCAAATTTAACCCCTGAATCAACGATAGCTTGTGCATAATAGTCACCTAATCGTGCTAATGCAGAGCCTGTTTGGAATAATCCAAAATTGAAAAAATAGGGGCTAAGTCGTCCCGACTTTAAGATGAATTCACCAAAACGCAACACATTATTATCAATAGCAAAGTTTAGAAATTCTTGTTGATAAGGCTTCATAGGGTTTAAAACTCATTAAATTAAATAGCATTTTATCGGAGTAAAGAAGTGTTAAAAAAATAACTATGGTAGTCTAAAAATTAACTTTTTCCTTGGGAATTGCGATATAGGTCGATTTAGGAAGCTTCCTTAATTCTCACTCCTTATGGGTATTTCTATCCTGAATTCGCATTAATCTCACGAATTCGGGTCTATTATAATAAAAACAACTTAGATTCATAATGAAAAAGATTTCCATCGTTACAATCAGCTTATTGCTATTGTCCTGTTCAGCTTTTGGTGATTTATATCGCTGGGTTGATGAGAAGGGAAATGTATTCTATTCTGATAAAATTCCTCCTAAGGCTACAAAACATGGGTATATTGAATTAAACCAGCATGGCTTACATACAAAATCTAAACTCTCACTAGCACGGCTCAAAGAACTTGACGCTATAAAAAAACAACGTGAGCAAGAGCGTCAAGAAAAAAAGAGAAAAGAGAAAATAGAAAAACTAAAAAAAATGCAGGATGAACAATTACTTGCTATTTATTCTACACGAGATGAGTTGATCAATGTTTTCAACACTAAAATAAAAATGGCAACAGCCACCATCAAAATATTGAAAGATCGACATAAAAAGCTTTCTGATCGTTTAGCAAAAACAGAAATTAAGCATGAAAAAATGAAAAACCTTGTTTTTAAGCAAATAATAACAAAAAAAATAGATCAGATGCTCGATGGCTTAAAAGTATATCAACAAGCAATTACCGAGAATCTTGTAGAGCAACATAAGTTAGAAAAGCGTTTTAAAATAGATCTTAAACGTTACGATAAACTGGTGTTAAAAAATCAGATAGCAGTAGGTAAGATGAACAAATCAAAAATATTGAAGAAGATTAAAAAAACAGAGATTAATGATAAGCACCCCGTAGGAAACGCTATAGTATCATCCGTTGGTTTGTAATATTTGATATTTGACTTGGAATTCTATCAGAATAGCGGACATAAAAAAGGACGCCTTTCGAAAAAGGCGCCAACCGCTAGGAGGGTATGAAATCTATACACCAAGGTGATTAAAAATACCCATTTCAATCACTGGAAACCGTATAGACAACGTTAGTATATTATTATTCACTAATGTAGTGCAAGTTATATTTTATTTCCTCACAAAAAAGCTTTCATAAAATCTTAAAAAAGAAATACTATAGAGAAGCTTAATTATTAGGGGAATACTGATGAACGTTTTGAGACTTGCTATATTTGCTACACTGACCAGTGCAATCGCTGTCATTTTTTCTTCATGTCAACCACTGCGCCCCTTACCGCCACCACCTCCTCCTGTTGTAGTAAAACCTAAACCTCCCGTTATTCTTGAAGTCCCTGCCGTTATTCCCCCACCGCCTGTTGTTGCTATAAAACCACCACCTGTTATTCATTATCCCAAAGGAGTGAAACGTCCACGTCTTTCTGCTTATGAGTTGCGTGTCATTAGTGATAAAATTTATTTAAATGAAGCCTCTTCTAACCCTGATAAATTAATGATTTGGGCAACGGGCGAAAATTTTGCATCGGTTGGAATAGGACATTTTATTTGGTATCCCGCAGGTGAACCCAAACGCTTTGATGAAACCTTTCCCTCAATGATTGATTACTTTGTTCAAAATGGGGTTCAAATACCCCAATGGTTACTTGCTGCACGTCATACAGGCGCACCTTGGAAGAATAAAGCCTCTTTTGAACGTTCTAAAAATGACAAAGAATTTCAGCAGTTAAAAATATTGTTATTAAATACAAAGGAATTACAAACCCAGTTTTTCTTTGATCGTATTCATGCCTCTATTCCTCAAATCGTTAAGTTAGCACCGCCTCAAGATCGTAAACGTATTATTGCCAATTACAATGCACTAGCGCGTAGCAAAGGTGGCTGGTATCCCTTGATTGATTATATTAACTTCAAAGGCAAAGGGACAAAACCTAGCGAGCGGTATAACAATCAAGGCTGGGGCTTATTACAAGCTTTACAAGAAATGCGCCCTGTTGTTGCAGGTCAACAAGCATTAGATGAATTCTCCCGTGCAACACAAGCTGTTTTAGAAAGACGGGTTAGAAACTCTCCCCCTGCAAATAATGAAAAACGCTGGTTGCCCGGCTGGAGAAATCGAACCCGTAGCTATCGCAAGCCACTTTTCTAAAGCTTATTTATTTTTTTGTTATTTTTTAACGGTATAGACTGTTAATATGGGGACAAGGAAGTTCCAAGCAATAATTATACCAATCTTACTTGCCCTTTTGTCCCTGTTTGAATCATCTCAATCGTTGCGTAGAGCGACTATGCGCCTCTTGAGATACTCCAATCAGGAACAAAAAATCAGCGCAATATGGGTATAATCATTACTTAAAACTTCCTAATAAAAAAACTGAGTACATAAATGCTATGCCGTCTTTTAAAAATATAATTCCCCTTTTTTTCTTTCTCATAAGCATTTCAATTTATGCCGAAGAGATTAAAGTACAAAAATTCTTTGATCGTAATGACTCAGGCGTATTTAACGATCTAAACTCAGGGGAGTTGCTTAAATCTATTCTCAGTCATAATAAAACCTATTATTTAGAACAGGATGGCGATCTCTTTGAAGAAGATGTCGCCACGATTGAGCCTGAAATACAGGGACTTAAACGTGAAACCTATTCTTTTAGTAAATCTAAACGGCTCTTAGCCACTCAAATTTATCCTAGTCATCGTATCGCATTTTATAGTGGTTGTCGCTATGAAGTAGTAGAGAAAAAGCTAATTCCAATTCACAGTAGCTGTGGCTTTAAATATCGAAAAAATAAAAACCGCTCCGAGCGTATTGAATGGGAGCATATCGTTCCTGCATGGATGTTTGGTCATCAATTACGTTGCTGGCAACAAGGAGGACGTTTAAATTGCCGCAACAACAATGCAACCTTCAAACAAATGGAGGCCGATATGCATAATCTGGTCCCTGCTATCGGTGAAATTAATGGGGATCGTAGTAATTTTAAATACGGTATGATTGAAGGCGAAGCACGTTTATACGGCAAACCTGATATGGAAATAGCCTTCACTGATCGTGTAGCAGAACCCCCCTCCTCTGTGTTTGGTGATATTGCACGTACCTATTTCTATATGGTAGACAAATACAAATTAAAGCTCAGCAGCCAGCAACAAAAACTCTTTATTGCATGGAATAATAGCGACCCTGTAGACGCTTGGGAACGTGAAAAAAATAAACTCCTTAAAAAAATACAAGGAGATGAAAACCTCTATATCACGCATTATAAAAAACTGAAACAAGGCGATATCGTCGTTAGCGACGCAGGTGAAACCTTTGGGGATATTAAAACAGAATTTGAACCCCTCTTCTCCTTCCTATACCAATATTTACCCGCATGGGCAGTCAATAGTTTATTATTTTTAACCGTCGCCTTTGTTTGGTGGTCTCGGCGTAAAGCTAAAAAAGCAAAAGAAAAACAAACTAAACAAAAATCTAAAACAACACCTAAAAGTAACACAAATAAACAAAATAAAAGCAGAAAAGCCACGCTAGCAACACAAATCAGACCCGATAAATCTTATTATTTACAAACACAGTTAATTAATAAACTCTTAATATTAGATAATAATAAGAAACCCATTATCTCAACTCAACAACAAGACGAAAATAGACAACAATGGCAAATCATACCCACCAATAAACAAGAAGGTTATGTTTTTATCCAACAAATAGGAACAAATCAAGTCCTTGAAATAGAAGACGCTATCAAAAAAGACGGCGCTAAAGTGAGATTAGCCACTAGAAAACGACGCTCTAATGATCATCAAGAATGGAAACTAATCCCCTTTGAAGAACATTCTCACTGGTATTTTATTCAAAACAGAGCCACTGAGAATGTATTAGATGTCGCTTATAAAAAATCAAAAAATGGTACGCCCGTGGTCAGTTACCATAAAAAAATACGTGGCAATGAAAACCAATTATGGTTATTTGAGCAGACCTAATTTTTAAGCAGAGAAGCATCCGCATTTAGAAACTTATTTGCAAATAAACCACTCAATAAACCAAGTGCCAACCAATAAACAAGGTTAACCCATGCGGTTGAAATTAGGAATTGCTGTTCTAATCGTGACAATGCGCTAACGGCTTCTTGTTCTTGATTTAAAAAACCATGCACTTCAGGGTGTGGAGCGCCTACAATATGTGGCAATACAATAAAAATTAAGCCTGCCACTTTGAAAGGGGTGGGCGCAAGATAAAGCACTGATAAACCAATGATGGTCGCGATAATGGTAAATGTCCACCATAGTTGTCTTGCGTGTAAGTCCGCCGCTATTGTGCCAGGTACTTCAGGGGGTAAGCCAATAATCGTTGCCAAATAAAAGGATAAATACCCGCCTATCCCAATAATGATTCCAGAGCGCCATGAAATTTCTGGCTTACCAAATTTCAGAAAAATAAAGGCTAAAAAGCTAGTAAGCAGTAAGCTATGTCCAAAAGCAATCAGTACATCAGCTAAAAAAGTATAAGTCATTCTTTCTGTGTCACTAGCAGGCTCCCATGCTTCGTCATTATGTTGGTGGGAATGTGCCGTAGCATTATCCGTATCGATACTAGAAGCCACAGGCGATTCTTCGGTCACTTCATATACTTCCGCTGAATAGATAACAGGTGTGGTAGAAAATGCTTGTAGTGTGCCGAGTAATAGCCCTGCAATAACAGCACTGAAAAATGCGGTATACATGATATTTCTAAATAACATACTCTATGGTCTCTATTTCTATTAATGACAAGGAAAAACAGCAGCATGGCGTGCGTCATGTGCTGAATTATGGGCAATATCCATTTCATTAAAACCAACACCATAAAGTACAATAATCGCAATCAGAGAAGTTGCAATAATTTGTAATGTAGCGGAAATACTGACTGTCGTTTTGTCAGCTAATTGAGTTGTTGAAGTGTTCATAAGATTCTCCTAGACACCCATCGTGTCTATCAATAGGAAGTAAAAAGCTAGTATCGGGCTAGACCGTTCCGAGGGGAGCACAGAATAAAAACTGTTTCCTAGCAAGAGCAAACAGCGGGAGTATAACAAATTGATAGCAAAATACTTCAATCTTTGTAATATGGTTATTTGCGGTATTTTTTAAGGAAGACAGCTCAATAGTTTTTTCTCACGATAGCTAGCTTCAGCTGCTGTTATCGAAGATCTCACTTGCATACACCAATTAGATTGTGGTTTAAAAGCAGAGCTCCAACGATGTGCAGTATCACCAAGGTTAAAACCACAGTGATATTGATGATCGACTAATCCCTCATCTACTCTTTGCTAAGATGGGCAAGCTTATGTGCATTTTGTTCCCAATTGCGACCATCAAACTCTTCAATAATTACCTTTTTAGGCTGTGGATCAAGGCAACGCACATTAATATCATAACCATCAGGATTAGAGCGTGGAATATAAAAAGACTTAATACCACAGACCTTGCAAAACTTGTGTTTCGCCTCACCCGTATCAAAGGTATACGTGCTGATACTCTCCTCCCCTTGGAGCAATTTAAACTTAGATTTTGCAACAATTAAATGCAAATAGCCCGATTTAGAACAAATGCTACAATTGCAATTTTGGCATTCAATCACCTCGTCCGCTTCCACCTCAAATTTTACCAAGCCACAATGGCAACCACCTTTATATAGCATTAGACACCTCCTCCATCATACGAAAATAACGCTCTAAATTTTGTTGTAACTCTAACATTTCTTTATTTAGTTTTTGATTATTCAGGTAACAAGTTGTAACCCATGTCCAACACACGTATGGACGGGTTTACAAAACCTTTCCAGCTAGGTCTTTTCAGTTAATATTTCAGAAGGATCGCTTGCAACTTTGCTTTTAAGAGTAAGTGCTTCGCCTTTTTTGGTAACGCAGTATCTTAGCCCTGTTTGATAGCATATCATGGCGTTTTCTTTATCTTCTAATTGCATCAGTAATTCAGCGAATTCTAAATAACATTCGGTATCTGGCATTATATTTAAACCTGATTCATAAAAAGAGTAGCTTTTTTCCCATTGTTTATTATTACGGTATAAACGTGCTAAACAAAATAATAGTTCAGGGCTGTTATCTTGTTGCAGTAACCAGTTTTCAGCTTGTTGAATTGATTGCTCAGGATTTTCATGCTTCATTTTACCAAAATACTCAACTAAGCTTGTATCCCAATGTTTATTTAAGCTGTTTAGGATTGTTTTTTCAGCCAGTTGTGCATCTCCAGCAGTGAGTAAGGCTTCTGTATAATTTAGTACTGTCTGTGGCTTTTTTTGGGTTGTTTGGGGTAATTTATCCCATAAAAGCTGCAATGCTTGGGGCTGTTTTTTTAATGCGCCTAATTGAAAAATACCTTTTAAGGCAGCTGCTTCAAATTTGCTTTGTACTTTTTCTTTTAATAAATTTTGTTGCTTTAATTTAGGAAGTAATTCAAATAAATATTTCCAATCCTCTTGCTGGTAATAAACTTGTGCTAATAATTGATTGGCATACGGATGATGAGGGGAGATTTCCAACAGATGCACAAGGGTTGCTCTTGCTTGTTCAATTTGCTGACTACCAAGTTGCATTTGTGCCTGAGAAATAGCAATAGCAACTTGATTAGTGCTTCCTTTTTCCGTTGCTTTTTTTAAGTATTGATCACGATTATTATAATTTTCTTGCATATGAGCCGCTCTTGCTGCGGCTAAATAGTTTAATAATGGGGTTTCTGCATCATTTATATGACGTAATAATAAGGCTTCTGATTCTGCCCAATGTCCAGAAATAAAGGCGATCAAGCCTTGTGTGAGTGCTTGCCTTGCTTTTATTGTTTTACGGCTTTGTTGATAGTTGTGTAAATTTTTCTTAATACTCAACAAGGATTTAAGTAACCAAATAAGTATATAAAATACGCTAAAAGCAAGCAGAAATAGGATGAATAAATTAGTCGTATTGATCGCATAACTGCCCCATGTTCCCCATGTAATCGTCACTGTTTGTACATGCTCAAGAACAAAACTAACAAACCAAATTATCGCAGCCATAAGCACAAAAAAGACTAAAACATATAAACTCATTTTTATTTATTTCCTTACTTTTGCTTTAGAAATTTGATCTAAAAGTTTTAATGAAGCAGAAATATCAGGAGGCGTGGGGGATAGGTCAACATTATCTAATTCATCTAATCCTTTTTGTAATGAATCATTAATCATATCAGGATAATATTTTTCTAAGCTCTGTTTGATCAGTTTCAATTGTTGATGGTAGTCATAATCAAGTCTTTGCAATGCCATAAGACGCAGGGTTTCAAAACGTAAATGTAATAGATTTTTTAGTTTTTCTTTTTCATCAGCTCCCATTATTTTTTGAATGGATGGGTCAAATTTGTGAATAACAACCGCATTATTAATGCCATTGACTATATCAACAAAAAGACCATTTTCTTCTGTGCTAGGCTTAGGTAATAAGGTTATTTTTTCTTGTTTTAAGGTGCTATTTGTTACGGGTATTGCATCAACAATTTGCATAAGATCTGCAATATGTTCTGAAATAGCGGTAATATTAGGCGTAAGGAATGACTCAAGAAAGACTATTTCTTGATTAATTTCTTCGCGTACTGGCAGATATTTACGTGAACCTAATTTAAGCAATACGCTTTCCGCCATGATTAATGCTTGTAATGCACCGTCTTTATCTTTATGTAATTGCAGACGCTCAGTAGCTGTTCTTAATAAGAAACGTAATTCAGCTAATCGCCATTGGGTATTAGGAGATGGGGCTTTTGCCCGTAATTTTTCTTGCTGTTGTGTTAATAAAACCGCTTGTTGTTCTACGTTTTTACTCGCCCGTTGAGTTACTTTCTTAACCGTTTCTAAAACTTCCACCGATTGTTTAAATTGTTGACGGCTTTTATCAAAATCGTGTAGTAATTGTTGATTAAAGGCAATAACCGTTGATTTATCCGCAAAATGGCTCGCTTGTTGTTCTAATTTTGAGACCCTCAT
>JALVEA010000272.1 GCA_027008665.1 Thiotrichaceae bacterium
GAGATAACCCAAAAACATCGGTGTTAAATAAAAACTGTCAAGCCCATGATGTAGAAAACCTTTACATTACAGACGGAAGCTTTATGCCCAATGCCGGCAGCGCACCGTTTACTTGGACAATTTACGCCAATGCCTTTCGAGTTGCGGATAAAATTATAAAGCAGTTGTAAGCACTATAGATGTTCAGATATTAAATTCCCATAGGAGTCCAAGCCTAGGCTTGGACGAACCACTGAATTATTTATCTGAAAAATACTGCGGGACGGGTTTTGTAAACCCGTCCATACCGTTTTAAGTCCACACCGTTTTAATCTTGCGTAAAGATTTAAGTATTTTGCTATTATTATCCCTCCTCTTCAAGAAGCAGGAAATACAATACAAACATTGCGACGGGGTAATAAACCCCGTCGCGCCAAAATTCGACTGCTTGAAATTAGCACTTACTGCTGAATGGGTTTTGTAAATCCGTCCACACTGTATCGCTTTTTTTACATTAACTCAGGTATACAATGAATACAGATATCGTTTATGTACGTGATCTACAAGTGAATGCTTTAATTGGTATTTATGATTGGGAGCGACAAATACGACAGCGAATTAATATTGATCTGGAGATGGGTTGGGATAATACCCAAGCCGCCGCCACCGATGATATTCAATACACCTTAAATTATAAAGCCGCTGCCAAAATGGTGGTAGATTTAGTCAAAAATAGTGAATATCAATTAGTAGAAACCTTAGCAGAACGAATTGCTGAGTTATTACTGGAGAAAATGCAAATTCCTTGGGTAACAGTGACCCTAGGCAAACCCAAAGCGGTCAGTGGCTCGCGTGAAGTCGGCGTAATCATTACCCGCAAACGCAAAGCACAGGTGTATCTGGATATTGGAAGCAATATCGACCGCAAGCAAAATATTCGCTCCTGTATGCAACAATTAAGACTCGAATTTCCCAATATTATCTTTTCTCGTGCTTATGAATCAGCCGCTGCAGGGTTTGACGGTGACCCTTTTATTAATCTCTCCGCCAGTCTACAAACAGATAAATCGTATCAAGAAATGTTACGTTATTTAAAGCGATTAGAAACAGACCATGCACGTCAACGCAACGGGGTTAAATTTAGCGCAAGAACATTAGACGTGGATATTTTGTTTTATAATGATTTGGTTTTACAACCCGATATTGATCTTCCACGCGCCGAGATTACAAAATACCCTTTTGTACTCTTTCCACTGGCGGAAATAGCCGCCGATTTTATACATCCAGAACTAGGAATAAGCATTGCAGAACTGGCAAAACAATCTAAATTAAAACAAACAGATTTACGACTTATCAAATTATAGAGACATCACTCAGTTTCATCTAGTTACGAGGCTGAAGCCTATGTAACTTAGCCCGACGGGGCATATTACCCCGCTGGAACGTTTTAAAAGCCTTACAGGAAACTGTAAGGCTTTATTGCGTTTAAGCTAAACGTGTGGACGGGTCTACAAAACTGGTCCAGCTAGTGTGATTTTTTTAGTTGCTAGATAGTAAAAATGGAAGCCAACTCTTGAGCATTAGTGTTAAAAAATAAAGTGACGTTTACTTTAAATGATATATTTTCATCAAATAGCAATTTCATCTTTGCTGACACCGAGTATTTTATAATAGTCTTTTTTATTCCCCTTCGTTTATAAAAGTTACCGTTGAGATTGCACCCATTGGATAATTTGCGGGGCACTCATGGCTCCTGCTTGTCTTGCAACTTCTCTGCCATTTTTGAACATTAATAAGCTCGGAATGCTACGAATACCAAATTGTGCTGCCGTTTGTTGGGCTTGTTCTGTGTTTAGTTTTGCTAGTATTACATTCGGTTCTAATTGAGCTGCGGCTTGTGCAAAAGCGGGAGCCATCATTTTGCAAGGACCACACCAATCTGCCCAAAAATCGACAACAATGGGTAGATCGCTTTTGCTAATAAATTTTGCAAAATTCTGATCATTGAGTTCAACGGGATGCCCTGTAAATAGCGGGCTTTTACATTTTCCGCATTTAGGATGATCGCCTAAACGAGCGGTGGGTATGCGGTTTACTGCGTTGCAGTGTGGGCATACAATATGGCTTTTGTCTGTCATTATTTAATCCTCTTTTTTGCTTTAAGGTGATAGATTTTCTATCCTCTTCATCCATTGCCTAAATCTTTTGCATTGCGATAATACTTTATTCAGCCCAATATCTTCGATGATGCTGTATCCATGAAAAACTTTATCGTATTTTTGGCATCCTTCATATACCTAAAAAGTAGTTTACACTTTACCTGAACAGTAATAAATTCAGACAATAGAAAACCATAGCCATTCTGAGATGGTTTTTAAAGTACGTTGTTTTTTATTAAAACAGGACATCCAATAAAAATAATTGAGTGTCCAATTATTTTTTAAATTTCTTCGGAATCGAGTGCTTTAGCCTCGTCTAACGGAGCTAAAGGCATCGATTCCAGAAATTATTTATATGAAAGTCTATAAGTGATAGACGGTAAGACTATTGAGATAAATTAATGGGTGTCCTGTTATTCCATTATGCTAGATATTAAAAGGGGAATGAAGCCAAAAGCTC
>JALVEA010000273.1 GCA_027008665.1 Thiotrichaceae bacterium
TCGCGTCATTACTGAGCAATGCGGTAACTGCCACGAACAACAAGTGAAAAGCTATAAAGCCACTACACACGGTCAATTAGCATGGTTAGGCGATAAAGATGTGGCTCAATGTAAAGACTGCCACAACCCGCATAGCACACATAAAATCGACAGCCCAATGTCTTTAGTGGCAAAAGATAATATTCTAAAAACCTGTCAAAAATGCCATGAAGATGCAGGACAAGATTTTACTCATTTCCGTGCTCATGCCGATATTGGCGACTTTGAACGCAATCCTGAATTATGGATAATGAGTCAGGTGATGATTGCTATTATTATCCTAACCCTAGTGTTCTTCTACAGCCATTCTATGCTGTGGTTCTGGCGTGAACTAAAATCCCGTCCGTATGAATGGATTAAGGTTGATAGCAAACGCTTCCGTGTTCGAGCTAAACGAGTCAAACATGACAGCGGCAAACACTTCCGTCGTTTCTCATGGCAATGGCGCGTTAATCACTGGGCATTAGCTTTATCTGTAATGACATTAACACTCACAGGCATGGTCGTAATGTTCCCTCAAGCTCCGTGGTCAGTATTTACCATTGAGCTACTTGGCGGAACAACCCGCTTTGGCTATGTACATCGCACCGCTGCGGTGGTCTTTTTACTCGCTGTTTTTGGTCACGCTATTGTCGTGCTGTATAAACTCATTAGAAGCAAAGACTTTGATTGGTTTGGCCCTGACTCCCTCTTGCCACGCAAGCAAGATTGGCTAGATATGAAAGCACAGTTCAAATGGTTCTTTGGTAAAGGTGAAGCCCCTCGTTTTGATCGCTGGGCATACTGGGAGAAATTTGACTACTGGGCGGTCTATTGGGGAGCTTTCGTGATTGGTCTATCAGGCTTAATCCTCTGGTTCTCGCCCTTCTTTAGTCAATTCCTACCAGGTTGGGTGTTTAATTTATCAACCCTAGCACATGGACTAGAAGCCTTTTTAGCAGTAATGACTTTATTTGTGGTGCATTTCTTCAATAACCACTTCCGTCCGAGTAAATTCCCACTGGATACCGTGATGTTTATCGGTAGCTGGGATTTGGAAGAATTTAAAGAAGAACGCCCCGAAGAATACGAACGTTTAAAAGCTAGTGGCGAGCTAGAGAAAAGACTGGTTGACCCACCCTCGAAACGGGTTAAGACCGTTTCTTATGTTTTAGGATTTACGTTGCTTGGCATAGGCTTGATGCTACTGATTTTGGTTATTATTGGCTTTTTCCAGCGGGGCTTGGTGTAGGGTTTAGATACTTAGGAATTTTCCTGTTTATAGTGGATTCTGTTGGTAGCTTGAAGTCCCATAAATTAAAGGCAACTTTCAAAATTTACAGCTAATATGTTGTACCAACAGAATCCTTTATAAACAGAATTTTTTTAATATTGACCATCTCACAGGATAATAAAATATGCCTTGGACTGATCCACGACCTATGTCACCTCATTTACAAATTTATCGAATGCCGATTACCGCAGTGCTTTCCGTTTTGCATCGTGCCACAGGCGCTGTTTTATTTTTAGGTCTATTATTGATGATAGCGGTGTTAGCCTCTATTGCCAGTGGTGAAGATAACTGGCTAATTATGCGGGGATTTTTATCCAGTTGGTTGGGATATCTGATTTTATTTGGTTTTACTTTCTCGCTTTATTATCACCTGTGTAATGGTATTCGGCATTTGTTATGGGATATTGGCAAAGGTTTATCTGTTTCATCTCTACATAAATCCGCGATTATAGTGTTGCTAAGCTCTGTGATTTTAACCTTGCTAACATGGATAATCGCTTTACTATGAAAGACTTGTCTTTTTCTTTGTCGAAAATTAAAAGCTTTGCTAGTTCAGCTAGTGCAACTCATCATTTTTGGATACAACGCCTAAGTGCCTTGACCTTAATACCGTTAACGCTTTGGTTTTGCTTTAGTATCGCCCTACTCCCTAGCACGAATTATGCCGCTATCATTAGGTGGCTACAGTCCCCTTTTCATGCGTTTATAATGATTTTAGTGGTATTGATCTCCTTTTGGCATGTTCATTTGGGATTGCAAGTAATTATTGAGGATTATATGGCGCATTCTCGCTATCGTTTTATTGCAATATTATCTATCAAACTTATGAGTTACTTTATGATGCTACTCGGTGTGTATTTAATCCTTAAAATAGCTTTGGCAGGGTCTTAAAAATGCAAATAGGAGCCTATAAAATCATAGAACATCAATATGATGTGGTAATTGTGGGTGCAGGTGGTGCAGGCTTACGTTCAGCACTAGGTATGGCAAGTGCAGGTTTAAGTACCGCTTGTATTAGCAAAGTTTTTCCTACTCGTAGCCATACAGTTGCAGCTCAAGGTGGTATGTCGGCTGCTTTAGGCAATATGGGCGAGGACAGTTGGCAATGGCATCGATATGACACTATAAAAGGTTCAGATTGGTTAGGAGATCAAGATGCAATTGAATATATGTGCCGTGAAGCTCCAGCCGCTGTGATTGAGTTAGAGCATTTTGGTGTACCTTTTTCACGCACAGAAGAGGGTAAAATCTATCAACGTCCTTTTGGTGGTATGACCACACATAAT
>JALVEA010000274.1 GCA_027008665.1 Thiotrichaceae bacterium
ACCACCCATCTTTTCTGCCATAACCTTTGTTAATGCAGCAGTCAGTGTTGTTTTTCCATGGTCAACATGACCAATTGTACCCACGTTGACATGTGGCTTATTACGTTCAAATTTTTCTTTAGACATGCTTAGTCACCTTTATTCATTACCGCATCGGCTATATGTTTAGGTGCCTCTGCATATTTTGAAAACACCATTGAGTAGTTTGCTCGTCCCTGAGTCACAGAACGTAAATCAGTTGCATAACCAAACATTTCTCTCAATGGCACTTCTGCACGAATAATTTTACCCGCAGGAGAATCATCCATACCCCGAACGATGCCACGACGACGATTCAAGTCTCCCATCACATCACCCATATTTTCTTCTGGCGTTACAATCTCTATATCCATATAAGGCTCCAAGAGAGTTGGATCAGCCTGCAAAACACCTTCTCTTGCTGCAAATGAACCCGCTACTTTAAAGGCAACTTCATTTGAATCCACTTCATGATAAGAACCATCATATAAAGTCGCTTTAATATCAATAACAGGAAAACCCGCTATCACGCCACTTTTTAATTGTTCCTGAATTCCCTTGTCTACTGCAGAAATATATTCATCAGGAACGACTGCATCACTTACTTTATTCTCAAAAATATAACCAGAACCATACTCCACTGGCTCTAGTTTCACCCAGACATGACCATACTGTTTATTACCTTCGGTTTGACGAATAAACTTCCCTTCAGCCTTAACAGCTTTATTAATACTTTCACGATAAGAAACTTGTGGCGACCCCACACTCGCTCTTACATCAAATTCTCTTTTCAAGCGATCAACAATAATTTCTAGATGTAACTCACCCATTCCAGAAATAATAGTCTGACCTGTTTCTTCATTTGTATTAACAGAGAAAGTAGGGTCTTCTTGGGTTAGTCTTGTTAAAGCAATTGCTAACTTATCTTGATCAGCCGTTGTTTTAGCCTCTACTGCAACTGAAATAACAGGCTCTGAAAAATCCATCTCTTCTAAGGTAATAATATGATTTAAATCACATAATGTATCACCTGTAATAACATCTTTTAAACCAACGGCGGCAACAATATCACCTGTCCTAACCTCTTTTACCTCTTCACGCGAATTAGAATGCATCTGCAAAATACGCGTAACACGCTCTCGCGTTGCCTTTCTTGGATTATAAACAACCTTACCTGACTCTAAAATTCCAGAATAAACTCTGAAAAAAGTTAAAGAGCCAACAAAAGGATCTGTCGCTACTTTAAAAGCTAATGCAGAGAAAGGCTCGCTATCGTCTGCTTTTCGAATAATGACTTTCTTATCTAGTATGCCTTCAACAGAAGCTATATCCATTGGTGAAGGCAAATAATCTACCACGCCATCCAGCATTGCCTGCACGCCTTTATTTTTAAAGGCCGATCCACAAAAGACTGGAATCAATTCCCCAGCCAATGTTCTTACACGCAAACCATTGATGATTTCTTGTTCTGACAGATTACCTTCTTCGAGGTATTTATCCATTAATTCCTCTGAGGACTCCGCAACAGTCTCCAGAAGCATTTCACGCCATTCTTCTGCTAAAGCCAACATCTCTGCTGGAATCCCAGTAATTTGTGGTTTTACTCCTAAGTCTGCATTATTCCATTGAATAGAGCGCATCCGAATTAAATCAATCACACCACTAAAGGCTTCTTCTGCACCTATTGCCAATTGAACAGGAACTGGGAAAGTTCCTAATCGTGTTTTAATCTGCTCAACAACACGCAAAAAATCTGCACCGATGCGATCCATTTTATTAATAAAGGCAATTCTTGGTACATTATATTTATTCGCTTGTCGCCATACCGTCTCAGACTGTGGCTCTACTCCACCAACAGCACAGAAAACAGCAACCGCACCATCTAACACGCGCAGTGATCTTTCTACCTCAATAGTAAAATCAACATGCCCTGGTGTATCAATGATATTGATCCGATGCTGATCGTATTGATCTTGCATCCCACTCCAGAAACAAGTTGTTGCAGCAGAGGTTATGGTAATACCACGCTCTCTTTCTTGCTCCATCCAATCCATGACAGCGACCCCATCATGAACCTCACCCATTTTGTGTGATACACCCGTATAAAAAAGCACGCGTTCTGTCGTTGTCGTTTTACCTGCATCAATGTGTGCCATAATGCCGATATTACGATATCTTTCCAGAGGTGTTACACGCGCCATATTTTTAACTCAACCCAATATCTTAAGCAATTACCAACGGAAGTGGGCAAACGCTTTATTTGCATCGGCCATTCTATGCGTATCTTCACGTTTTTTGACCGCTGAACCACGTTTTTCAGATGCATCCATTAGCTCACCTGCTAATTTCAATGCCATTGATTTTTCACCACGACGACGTGCTGCATCAACTAACCAACGCATACCCAAGGCATTTTGTCGTGAAGGGCGCACTTCAACAGGAACTTGATAAGTTGCACCACCCACACGGCGAGATTTAACTTCTACAGAAGGCTTTACATTTTCCAAAGCAGAGGTAAGCACTTCCATGCCATCCCCCCCTTTTTTTTCAGAAACTTTATCTAAAGCAACATATACAACTTTTTCAGCAATGGACTTCTTACCATCTTTCATAATGGTATTAATAAACTTCGCCAATAATTCACTTTTGAATTTTGGATCTGGAAGAATAATACGTTTAGGAACTTCTCTTCTTCTAGGCATAACCTATCCTACTTACGATTAAATAATTAAATAACAAAACGACTAACAGCTAATTTTAACCTTTAGGACGTTTAGCTCCATACTTAGAGCGACCTTGTCTGCGATCTTGAACACCTTGTGTATCCAACGATCCTCGAACAACGTGATAACGTACACCAGGTAAATCTTTAACACGACCGCCTCGAATCAATACCACCGAGTGTTCCTGCAAGTTATGACCTTCACCACCAATATAACTAGTCACTTCAAAACCATTGGTTAGACGCACACGCGCAACCTTTCTCATTGCTGAATTAGGCTTTTTAGGTGTGGTTGTGTATACACGAGTACAAACCCCACGCTTCTGAGGACACGCCTCTAAAGCAGGAACATTACTTTTTTCTGCTTTTCTTTTGCGTGGCTTGCGTACGAGCTGGTTAATCGTAGCCATCTAAAATTCTCCGTAATAAATAAGATTCTTTCTACTTAATATTAGAATCTTTAAAACACAATGAACACAATCACTGCATTCGTTGAAGGCGCGAGATTCTAATATCCCGCCTGACTCCTGTCAAGACAGGATTTTAAAATTTACCTTAGAACAAGGAGACTCCATTAAAAATTAATTTGATGAAGTCAGTTTTTAGTACAAACAAGTCATTGCGTGAACTTACCATTCCTCATACTAGGATTCAGCATCCACTTTTTTCGCTTCTTCTGCTTCTGCTGCCTCTCTAGCAACCTGCTCTGCTTTTTTTGCTGTAAGTGCTGCCATTTGCTCCATCAAAGCGTCCTGTCTTTTTTGTTGGCGACTGTTATGGTGTGCTAAACCTGTACCTGCTGGAATAAGACGACCCACAATGACGTTCTCTTTTAGACCACGTAAATCATCTCTAGCCCCTTTTACAGCCGCTTCTGTTAAGACTCGTGTTGTTTCTTGGAAAGATGCAGCTGAGATAAAGGAATCGGTAACCAAGGAAGCTTTGGTAATACCCAATAATAAGCGATCAAATTTTGCAGGTAATTTACCTTCTGCTTGAAGCTTATTATTCACCTCAACCACTTCGGTATAATCAAGCTGTTCACCACGCAACAATTCGCTATCACCTGATCCTGTAATCAATACCTTACGCATCATTTGTTTGGCAATGACTTCAACGTGTTTATCATTGATTTTTACACCTTGCAATCGATACACTTCTTGAATTTCTTTAACCAGATACTCTGCCAGTGTCGATGCTCCTAGTAAACGTAAAATATCATGTGGACTCGGCTCACCATCTGCAATCATTTCACCCTTAATGACCTTTTCACCTTCAAATACATCAAAGGAACGCCATTTAGGAACCAACATTTCATAATGATCACCATGATCAGGGGTAATCATCATACGCTTCTTGCCTTTCGTTTCTTTACCCCAAGAAAAAGTACCTGAAATTTCAGCTAAAATAGCCGCCATTTTGGGCTTTCTTGCCTCAAATAAGTCAGCTACTCGTGGTAAACCACCTGTAATATCGCGGGTTTTAGAAGACTCTTGAGGCAAGCGAGCCATAACATCTCCAACCTCCACTCTAACACCATTAGCCAAGCCGATAATGGCTCCTCCTGCCAATGGATATTGAACTGGAATACTGGTATTTTCGAAGAAGATGCTATCGCCATTTTCATCCAATACACGCATTAATGGGTGAAGATCTTTTGCATTAGCAGGTCGTGCTGTTGGATCTAAAACCACTGTTGAACTCAAGCCTGTGATAGCATCAATTTCTTTTTGAATGGTGCTACCTTCAACAAAGTCAACGAAATCAATGCGACCTGCTACTTCTGAGATAATAGGGTGCGTATGTGGATCCCATGTGGCGGCCTCAAAACCACGCTCGACCTTATCCCCATCAGAACTTTTAATTACAGCACCATATGGAACTTTATATTTTTCACGAATTCGACCTTGTGCATCAGCAATGCCTAACTCACCAGAACGAGAAACAGCCACAAGATTACCTTCTTTATTAGTGACCGTCTTAATATTTGTCATCTGCACCGTACCTGATGACTTCACTACAATATTACTATCTGCCGCTGTTCTGCTCGCTGCACCACCAATATGGAAAGTACGCATGGTTAGCTGTGTTCCTGGTTCACCAATTGACTGTGCCGCAATAACACCAACTGCTTCACCAATATTTACCAGATGACCCCGCCCTAAATCACGTCCATAACAATACCGACAAACACCATGCTCTGCATCACAGGTAACCGCTGAACGTACTAAAATTTCGCCCACACCTAGCTCATCTAAATGAGCAACCCATTCCTCATCCATTAATGTTTTAGCGGGAATAACGACCTTATCGTTAATATCCAGTACATCAATCGCCGTCACCCGTCCTAAAACACGATCCCCCAAATGCTCTACAACATCACCGCCTTCAATAATAGGACGCATCGTTAAACCACGCTCAGTTCCACAATCCTCCTCCAGAACCACCATATCTTGTGCAACATCAACTAAACGTCGTGTCAAATACCCTGAATTTGCTGTTTTAAGCGCCGTATCTGCCAGACCTTTACGTGCTCCATGTGTAGAAATAAAATACTGTAATACACTCAGACCTTCTCTAAAATTAGAGGTAATCGGTGTTTCAATGATAGATCCATCTGGTTTTGCCATCAGACCTCGCATACCTGCCAATTGACGAATCTGTGCAGGAGAACCACGCGCACCAGAATCAGCCATCATATAGATCGAATTAAAGGACTCTTGTTCGACCGTATCCCCCTTAGCGTTCACCACCGTTTCTGAACCTAGACCATCCATCATAGACTTAGCTACCTGATCATTCGTTCTTGCCCATATATCAACAACTTTATTGTAGCGCTCACCTTGCGTTACTAAACCTGAAGCATATTGATTTTCAATCTCATGCACATTATCTTCTGCGCGCTTAATAATGGCCGCTTTATTCTCTGGAATCATCATATCATCAGCACAAAAAGAAATACCTGAACGGGTCGCGTAATAATAACCGGTATACATTAGGTGATCGGCAAAAATAACCGATGCTTTAAGCCCCACCGTTCGATAGGCCTCATTAACAAGATTAGAAATAGCTCTCTTTTTCAACACGGTATTAATGAGCGAAAATGGCATTCCTTTGGGTAAAATAGAGGTTAAAATAGCCCGCCCAACAGTGGTATCAAGACGACTAACAGTTTCAGTAAAGTCTCCATTTTCATCAATTATGGTATCTTTAATTCGCACCTGCACTTTTGCCTGTAATTCAACATATCCTGCATCATAAGCAATCTTAACTTCTTCAGGACTCGCAAAAATCATTCCCTCGCCTTTAGCATTGATTTTTTCACGCGTCATGTAGTACAAACCTAAGACGATATCCTGTGAAGGCACAATAATTGGCTCACCATTAGCAGGTGACAAGACATTGTTAGTTGCCATCATTAAAACACGCGCTTCTGTTTGTGCTTCTAATGATAATGGCACATGAACTGCCATCTGATCGCCATCAAAATCTGCATTAAATGCAGTACAAACCAGAGGGTGCAATTGAATGGCTTTACCTTCAATAAGGATCGGTTCGAATGCTTGAACACCTAGTCGATGTAATGTTGGAGCACGATTCAACATAATAGGATGTTCATGGATAATATCAGCTAAAATATCCCAAACTTCTGCTGTTTCGCGTTCAACTAGTTTTTTCGCCGCTTTAATCGTTGTGGCTAAACCTAAACGCTGTAATTTTCCAAAAACAAAGGGTTTAAATAATTCCAATGCCATTTTTTTAGGTAAACCACATTGATGTAGTTTTAAAGCAGGCCCTGTTACGATCACAGAACGACCTGAGTAATCAACACGCTTACCTAATAGATTTTGTCTAAATCGCCCTTGCTTACCTTTAATCATATCAGCTAGTGATTTTAGTGGACGACGATTAGAACCTGTAATTGCACGACCACGACGACCATTATCCAATAAAGCATCAACGGATTCTTGCAACATGCGCTTTTCATTACGCACAATAATATCAGGCGCATTTAAATCCAATAAACGACGAAGACGATTATTACGATTGATAACACGGCGATACAGATCATTTAGGTCAGAGGTTGCAAAACGCCCACCATCCAATGGAACCAGAGGACGTAAATCAGGTGGTAACACAGGTAAAATGGTCAAAATCATCCACTCAGGCTTATTCCCTGAGGTGATAAAGGCGTCCATTAGCTTCATCCGTTTTCCAATACGCTTTAGCTTAGTTTCAGAATTGGTATTATTTGCTTCTTCACGCAATCCTTCCATGGCATCATGTAGATCCACTGATTTCAGCATTTGTACAACTGCTTCAGCCCCCATACCTGCCTCGAATTCATCACCAAATTCTTCAATCGCATCCAAATAGGCTTCATCTGTCAGTAAAGCACCTCGCTCTAATGTTGTCATTCCTGGTTCAACAACTACAAAGGCTTCAAAATACAACACGCGCTCAATATCACGCAGGGTCATATCTAAAAATAGACCAATTCTTGAGGGAAGTGATTTTAGAAACCAGATATGTGCCACAGGACAGGCAAGATCAATATGTGCCATACGCTCACGACGTACTTTTGTTTGTGTGACTTCCACGCCACATTTTTCACAAACAACGCCGCGATGTTTAAGGCGTTTATATTTACCACAAAGACATTCATAGTCTTTTATTGGACCAAATACTTTGGCGCAAAATAAACCATCCCGCTCAGGCTTGAAGGTTCTGTAATTAATCGTTTCTGGTTTTTTCACTTCACCATAAGACCAAGAACGAATCACTTCAGGCGATGCTAAACCGATACGGATAGCATCAAATTCTTCAGTTTCTGTTTGTTGCTTAAAGATATTCAATAAATCTTTCATAATTAATCCCTCTCAAGCTCAATATTGATACAGAGCGAGCGAATTTCCTTCATCAATACATTAAATGATTCTGGCATTCCAGCTTCCATATGATGATTTCCATCCACAATATTCTTATACATTTTGTTTCGTCCCATCACATCATCCGACTTAACAGTCAACATTTCCTGAAGCGTATAAGCAGCACCATAGGCCTCCAACGCCCACACTTCCATTTCACCAAAGCGTTGACCACCAAACATGGCTTTACCACCTAACGGTTGTTGTGTAACGAGGCTGTAAGGCCCTGTTGAACGTGCATGCATTTTGTCATCAACTAAGTGATTCAATTTCAGCATATGCATATAACCTACCGTTACATCACGCTCAAAAGCATCGCCCGTTCGACCATCATAGAGTTTAATTTGACCTGACTCTGGCAAATCTGCAAGCCTTAACATTGCTTTTATTTCTTCTTCTGTCGCACCATCAAACACCTGTGTTGCCATTGGTACACCACGACGTAGATTACCTGCTAATTCAACTATCTCAGCATCTGTCAGTTCACTAAGATCGCCCTGTTCAGGATTGCCACCTGTAGTGTAAATTTCAGTGATAAACTGACGCAAATCATCAATAGCGGTCTTAGCATCTATCATTCGTCCTATTTTTTCACCTAAACCTTTTGCAGCCCAACCCAAGTGGGTTTCGAGCACCTGACCAACATTCATTCGTGAGGGAACACCCAGCGGATTCAGAACAATATCAATAGGCTCGCCGTTTGCCATATGAGGCATGTCTTCAACAGGAACAATACGTGACACTACCCCCTTGTTACCATGACGACCCGCCATTTTATCACCAGGTTGCATACGGCGCTTAATGGCAACAAAGACCTTTATCATCTTCAAAACACCAGGGGCTAAATCCCCTCCTGAGAAAATCTTCTCTTTTTGCTTTTGCAAATGCTCTTCGTAGTATTTTTTCTTATCTTTTAATGAAGTACGCAAATGTTCTAATTGCACATTAATTTCATCATTACGCATACGCAGATCAAACCACTCAAGCCGTGAGAGCTCATCAAGATAAACTTTAGTGACTTTTCCACCTGGTTTAATACCTGCCGGTCCACCATCAACGACTTTATTAAGAATCAGCCTTTCAACACGAGCAAAGACATCTTCTTCAAATAATCGCAACTCATCACGCAAGTCATTACGCACCATTGCGAGCTGTTCTTCTTCGATAGCAAGAGCGCGCGAATCTTTTTCAACACCATCGCGGGTAATAACACGCACATCAATGACAGTACCAAAAGTACTACCCTTAACACGAGCAGAGGTATCTTTAACATCTGATGCTTTTTCACCAAAGATTGCACGTAGTAATTTCTCTTCTGGCGTCAATTGCGTCTCTCCTTTTGGAGTGACTTTACCCACTAAAATATCACCGGGCTTAACCGTAGCACCTACTTGAATTATTCCAGCTTCATCTAATTTTCCTAGTAAACTCTCGCTCACATTAGGAATATCCGCAGTAATCTCTTCTGGACCTAATTTGGTATCACGCGCTAAACAAGTAAATTCTTGAATATGAATAGAGGTAAAACGATCTTCGTCAACAACACGTTCGGAGATTAAAATTGAGTCTTCGTAGTTGTAGCCATTCCACGGCATAAAGGCAATTTTCATATTCTGCCCTAATGCTAAATCACCCAAATCCGTTGAAGATCCATCTGCCAGAACATCTCCTCGCTCTATTACATCACCAATCTTCACAATAGCACGTTGGTTAAGGCAGGTGTTTTGATTTGAACGTGCATATTTAAGCAGATTGTAGATATCCACACCGCCATCTTTTTGTGCTTCATCATCATTAACTCGTACCACAATACGGGTTGCATCAACTGAATCAATCACACCACCACGTCGAGCAACAACCGCAGAAGCGGAGTCAACTGCAACAACACGCTCCATGCCTGTACCTGACAAAGGTGCATCAGCACGTAAACAAGGAACAGCCTGACGTTGCATATTTGAGCCCATTAAGGCACGATTAGCATCATCATGCTCCAAAAATGGAATCAAAGAAGCCGCAACCGATACAATCTGCTTTGGAGAAACGTCCATGTATTGAATATTTTCAGGTCTT
>JALVEA010000275.1 GCA_027008665.1 Thiotrichaceae bacterium
GCTACGTGATGACAAAGGTTATCCTTATATTTACCTTTCTTCGCATCAATTTCCACGCTTACGATTTCATAGAGGAGGGCGGTCGGGTAAGGGCAAATATTTCGGGCCTTATCCTAGTTCGGGGGCGGTGAAAGAGGCGTTGAATAAATTACAGAAATTATTTCAATTGCGTCAATGCGATGATAGTTATTTTTCTAATCGTTCACGCCCTTGTTTGCAATTTCAAATCAAACGTTGTTCAGCCCCTTGTACTGATGAAATTAGTGAGAATGATTATCAAATTGGCGTTGATCATACGATTAAATTTTTACAAGGAAAAAATGAGCAAGTGATTGATGCCCTTGTTAAACAAATGGATCAAGCAGCAGAACAACAAGCCTATGAAGCAGCAGCAGAATATCGAGATTTAATTGAAAAATTACGTGCTATTTCACAGCAACAATATATCAGTGGTGCGCGAGGAGATATTGATGTGATTGCATTGCAATTTGCATCTAATATTGCCAGTATTCAGGTATTAACGATTCGTGGAGGGAATAATCTAGGCAATAAAAATTACTTTCCCAAGCTTCCTGCAATTGATAGCTCACAATCTGAAATACTCAGCTCTTTTATTGCTCAATATTACCTCAACAGAAAAATTCCAAAACAGATAATATGCAGCCACGAAGCAGAAGATAGTCATGCTTTATCTGAAATGCTGACACTAAAGGCAGAACATAAAGTTACCCTTATCCATAAAACGCGAGGAGAGCGAACCCGCTGGCTGGATATGGCAGGACGTAATGCAATGCATGCATTAGAAATTAATCTTAGCTCTAAAGCAGGGGTGAAAAAGCGTCTCTTAGCATTAAAAGAAGAATTAAAACTTAAAACGATACCAGCTCGGATGGAATGTTTTGATATAAGTCATACACAAGGAGAGGCAACGGTTGCATCCTGTGTCGTCTTTGGTTCGGAAGGTGCTATTAAATCAGATTATAGACGTTATAATATTTCTGGCATTATAGGCGGTGATGACTACGCAGCGATGAAACAAGCATTGCAACGACGCTTTAAAAAAGGATTAAAAGAAGAGGCTAAATTACCCGATATTTTATTGATAGATGGAGGGAAAGGACAAGTCAAACAGGCGTTAGATGTATTATGCGAACTACAAATTAGCGGCGTTGATGTGATTGGGATAACCAAGGGTGAAGGACGCAAAGCAGACTTAGATACCTTAACCATTGGCAAACGAAAAATTGAACTTGCTCCACACTCTAGCGCGTTGCATTTAGTGCAACAAATACGTGATGAAGCACATCGCTTTGCCATTACAGGGCATCGTCAACGCCGTCAAAAGGCAAGAACGCGCTCACCATTGGAAGAAATAGCAGGTCTAGGACCAAAGCGAAGGCAGAAATTATTAAAACAGTTCGGCGGAATGCGAGCAGTAACCGTTGCGAGTATTGATGAACTCAGCAAAGTGAAAGGCATTAGCCGCCAATTAGCCAAAAAAATTTATGATGTATTCCATGGGAAATAATCATTATGATCTTTAATTTACCAATATTTCTTACCCTATTAAGAATTTTAGCAATCCCACTGGTGATTGTTTTTTTCTATCTGGGGTATCCATTAGCAGCCGCAACCACCTTTGGTTTAGCGGGTGTCACTGATTGGGCTGATGGTTATCTAGCACGTAAACTAGGGCAAGAATCACGCTTTGGTGCGTTTCTCGATCCTGTTGCAGATAAACTGATTGTAACCGTTGCTCTAATCTTAATCGTAAGCCAAGAAGTCAATATGTGGATTACCTTAGCAGCCTGTATCATTATTGGCCGTGAAATTATCATTTCAGCATTACGTGAATGGATGGCAGAATCAGGGCAGGGCAGTAAAGTCGCAGTTGCATCCCTCGGTAAAATTAAAACCGTGGTACAAATATTTGCACTGATCTTTCTACTTTATAATCAATCTTTATTCGGCTTTCCGATTCGTGAAACAGGCTTAATTTTATTAGCCATTGCCACAATATTAACGGTCTGGTCAATGATGCAGTATTTACAAAACGCTTTTAAAGAGTAACTGATCACATCTGAGTGTATTTTACACTCAATGGAGTCCAAGCCTAGGCTTGGGACGATTTTTGGAGGTTTGATATCATTTCTTGAGTGCTTTTATTATCACTGCATCAGCGGGTAGCATCATATTATTAAAGTTCGCAACACCTTCACCCATTGGGTATGATAGCTGTTTAGATAAGCTCTTTAAATCTTCTAATTCCGTATTTATGACCCCGAATTATTTTTTCTTGGGCGAGCACCTGTAATTACTGATTTGTCTGTCGGTGAATGCTTAAAAAAACCACCTAAACCAAGTCGGTTTAGTTGATAATACATATAACATCCCACACACCAGCCAGCGTATGATATTGCTGTTAGGGCTATTAATACGCCGACAATAATCCAGCCAGCAGTTGTATAACCAAACTGTATTAAAGCTAATGCAAGCACGACCGTAATAGCTCCTATTAATTGACCAAATTTATGTGGCTGAATGTTATCTAAACGATAATCAGACTTAATGATTTTGAGTGGTT
>JALVEA010000276.1 GCA_027008665.1 Thiotrichaceae bacterium
TTGCTTTTTTTGTCTTTTACTTTTTCAGAATCAATACCATTACTGAGCATAATGGAGAGCATATTATTCACATCATTCTCTGATAAATTGCTGTAAAGCTCCATTTGACAGCCTGATAAAAGTAGCCCAAAGACAAAGGCTAATATTAGCTTAGCAACCTTATTTATACTTTTCATTTTTGAACCCGTTCAGCTTTATTTTGACTATCTTTTACTTCGATTGCGGGTATTATCAGCATATCTAAAGGCTAAAGCCTTATATTTTCCGACTACTGCAAAGAATGCTGATCTAAACGGCAGCTCAGAAAAAATGATTACGAATCAACCAGAAGAACGGAATAGGGTTTTAAATCCTTGGCTTACTTGAGTAACCGCTGTACCAATGACTTTAATATGGCTCATTAACATTAGGTGAGAAATGGTTTTATTACTAAAATCATGCATCATCTCCATTGTTTTTCTTTGGTTTTCCTTCTGATCGGCTAATAACTCCTTATAGATAGACCTATCGTCGTTATGAATATCACTTGAGGTACGAACACTATCCCCATCTGTAATATTGCTTGAATATTGCGTTCTTACTACTTCATCTTTTGTTCCTAAGGGTTTAAAAGCCTTAAATTCAAGATCTGTTGTTGAACGCCTAAGCTGTTTCATATTGCTGAGGACTTGCTGATAGTCAGAATCCATATTTTTCACTAAACCAAGAATGCTTCTATCATTTTTAGGTGCATCCACTTCCTTATTGACCACCTCAAAAATAGGAGGTACTTTTGAATTTGCTCCTAATTCCAATTGAAATCGTAAGACATCCTCTTCCTCAGCCTTTTGGAGTGGATATTGTGCTGGTTGGATACTCCCTCCATGACTAAGGATCACTGGTACCGCATTTTCAAGCATTTTTATTTTCTCCACAGTGTATTATCTATAGACATTCACTTATTAAAATTCATCTTGAGAACTGAAAAGCTAAAGTTTTCACTCCTGTTATCAGGAAGTTATTTATGTGAAAAACTATAGGAAATGTATTCGATGGCAATTAATCTGCTAAGAAAATAAATATTATTTTGCACTGACCAGATTCATTTCGCCAAGATAGAAGCTAGCAATGGCTCTATTATCAGCATTGCCTTTTTCTACAATTTCTTTAAATAATAAAAAAGCATCTTCTGATTGCCCCGATTCGCTAAGTGCAATGCCCAGAAATGTTTTTGCTGTCATATTATCAGGGTCTATCACTAATACATTATTCAATGTATGTATTGCTTCATCATATTGGTTTGCATAGATACGGGAGATAGCAACTCCAATCAATGTTGAAGGATGACTATTACTATTCATCTCAACACTATCCATAATCATCTGACCATCGTGAACATTCCCTTTTAAACAGGCTAAATAACCAATTTGGGACAATAACTGAACTACATCACCACTAATTTTCATACGTTTCAATCTCTTTTTTTGTTTCAATTGCAAACTTTTTTAAACGTCTTTTCTAGAGATTTTCACCTGTAAAACGTCCTAATTATTGAGGTTTTAGGACTAAACTCCCGTTTCTATGGAAATTATTTATGTAAAAACTCTATAGAGAAAGAACAAACATTTGTTCGCCCTTTCCCTATTTTTCTAGTTAAGCTTAAGCTCTAGCTGCTGCTTGAGATTCGGCATTAACAAGGGCATTGATATTTTGGGACATCGCTGTTTTGTTTTTTTCTGCAGCTGAATGTGCCATAAACTCCCTCTGCAATTTTCCGCTCTCAGACTGAAACTTCATTGTTTCTAGCTGATTAGCTTTTTGCTCGGCTATTAAATCAGCCATAGTGGTTGCACTACTTGCCCCGCCTGCTGCTCCGCCTGTACCTGTACCAGTTTGCATTGTATGATCTCCTTATAAGTTACAATGATAAATATTCCCAATGTCATTAATGACATTAACGCAAGGAATTTTAAAATCGAGCTATCCAGCTCATTAATAATCGTGGTGCGCCACCACAAAAAACTCAATATTGCTCAACTATTTTGATGCTTGCTTCTAACGCTTGTAATAATTTACTAATTTTCTCATATTCATCAGGTACTAGACCTTGATTCAATTCATTACGAGCCTCTGCGCTTGTATTTCTTAATTTAAGCAGTACACTTTTTTTATATTCGCCTGTTGTATCTTCTTGCAGCTCTCGCTCAATATCTAGCATCATTTTGAATCACCTTTTTTTCCAAAATATATGGGTATTTCCATACCCTCATGTTGCAGTAGAATTTTATCTACCATTATCTTTTTAAGATAATAGCCTTCGCCTAAATGTGCGCCTTCTAAATACTTATTCCCATCTTTTGAAACGATAAACGGTATCTCTCCGATACTGACACTCCTTAAAGAAAGCTTAAATTCTTTTGTTTCAGCAACAGAAAAATCTTCCACTACTTGCCAATATCCATCCACAGGCCTTATGATTTGATTCAATAGCTTATGCCATTGTTTGATCTGTGCTTGCGTTGGTTTACCCGAAACAATAAATTGATTATCTTTTTGGCGTAGATTTATTTGTTCTGATAAATCTTGTTTTTGGAGTGCTCCTTTTAATAGCTCTAAAATAGGTTTAATTTGCACATCATTTATAACCTCAATACCTTCTATATCTTCTAAAATATTACTTTTTAGCTTTATCCAATTTGCTTGGCTTTGTATGTAGCCTGATGCATAAAGTACACCATTACCTTTTGAGGAAAAGTGAATCAGCTCTTCACCTAATGTTTGAGCAATTAATAAAGCATTATTCTCAATATTGGAGGTAACCCAAATATTATGTGTAATATCTCCTCTGATGCGTAAAATGTTCCTGATTAAACGCTGTTTTTGTTCATTGGTTTTAACATAGCCACTTACTTTTATCCGCCCAGAAGGCGTTTTAGAAACGACAATATCAGATACATCTGCATCACCAATGGCACTATAAACTTGCTGTTCTACTGTATCTTTCAATCCAAATAAACTAAACAACCCTCCTTCATTACGACTAAAATACTGCACATTAGCAACAATTAATAAGGCAAGCCCTAACCAAAAAAGCAATTTCTTCCATCCACTGTTTTTAGGTGAACCTCCTTCTAAAGCTAATGGATACCGTTTACCTTCTGCATCGACTCTTGGCCATTGTCCACTACCATCACCAATCGCAAAACCTACTTTACCAATGGTCACTAACTGATAAGGCAGTAAAGTTGCATCATGTAAACCAATATCTTTACCTTCAATATAGACAGGCTGAGCCAAAGGACGTAAACGTATTTTATTGTTAGACAGCACTAATTTAATATGCCTGTCAGCAACATCTTCGTTATTAAAAATAACATTACAAGTCGCTGATTTTCCTACTACAACAGGGACATTGGGTTCAAGTACTATTTGAGCTCCAGTATTCTCTCCTGATAAAACTCGCAGAGAATAACGCTTGTCTTTCGTTGCCATTGTTTATATATCCTTTTGCAATTTTATTAAAAAAGCATGTTAATTGATGGATGGTATTTCCTGACGAGAGGCATTTATAAAACGCTTATAATAAAGCCATAAATAATTAATATTACTTTGAAAAATCGCTGAGCCAACGTGATATTTCAGCGTCATCTGCAACTACTGAAACACCTCTATCCACATCAATTAAATCTAAGTTTTTGCTTTTATTAAGGTGACTTGGCATGGTCGAGCTAAAGGTGGGAATACCATTTTTATCAATCCATTTATAAATGCGAGGTTTGGAAGGTTTTTTATCAATCACATTTGCCATCTTTAAGACAGTGCTAACGAAACGTTCAGGACCTTTGAAATAAACCGTATTATCATGCTCTGATTCCTTCCAATAAAAGTGATCATCTAAAATACCTAATTGACGCAAGGATTGGGCAAATTCTTTGGTCGTGTGATATTTGAGATTAATAGAACCCGTTTGGATTTGGTCTTTTGGGGAGATGTAAAGTACATCACCATCGTAGTACCAGATTAAACCATGTGCTTTAACTAATTCTTCAAAGATGGTTTTTGCTGTTTTTTCTTTAAACTGTAGACTCACCACATCTTTTACCTTTTCATCTACAGAGATTTGTGTATTTTGCGATGCGGCCAATGTTTCCAACAAAGAAGCTAGTGGCTCTTGATCTGAAAAGTGGCTATATACCTTATTGCTCCAAGGAAGCTCTGCAGCTGATAAATTAATAGAAAACAGCGTTGAAAATAGAGCTATGCAAATAAAGTGTCGTCTTTTACGATATAAATTCATTGTATTTTTCCCTTTTTGTATCATCCATTACTAACTTTTTGCTGGAATTTAAAGAATAATAATCCAACAGAAAGCTGTAAAATTGCATAGAAGTGCTCAAAGGGGAAAAGCTTGCTAGATAGGTTTATGAATAACGATGATGGATGGTTTTAGTGAAAGGGAGAATCGCATATATGGTTAGGAGGTGAAGTAAAACTTTGCTACCCCCTAGAGATTGTGGAAATAATATAACCGACAAAAAAACACCCCACAATGAATTGCAGGGTGTTTTTTAGATTTGAATGATAAATAAACAGAAGATCGTAATAAGTCTCACAAAATAAACGAGAGAAATATTAGATTTATTGTGTCCTTCTACTTAAAAGCAACAAAACTCAAGAGGGTATCAAAAAATAGGCTAGATTTTGTTGAGATTTTATTACCCACAATCTACATCATTCCAGTTCACCATGTTTTAATAACCATAAGCGATAGACCAGGAAATAGAATAACCAGGACCACTTCTACTACCATGAAGCGTATGGACGACATGACCCGTGGCTGATGCATTAGTATTTGCCGATGTAGTTCCACTTTTATCACAACAAGAGGTAGCTACTGCTATAGCAACACCATAATTAGCATGTTCATTTGCATGTGTGAGGGTATTTGTTCGTGTCGATGTTATATCACCTGTTGATAAAGCGTATGCATGTGCTGTTGCTGTTCCTCCAGCTGTAATTTTATCCATTTCACTTTCTGAAAGTTCAAAAGATACTAATGGATCTGCCTTTGTTATTTGTATAGCTGTTAGTAATGCAATTGATATCCCTGTTACTATTATATGTTTCATAGTGTGTATTTATCCTTTAAATATTTATAGTGTATTAAAAAAACAAAAAACATAGTAAATGATTAGTTTTTATCTAGAATATGTATAAAAAATAAAAAATACAATAATCTATTAGTCGTATTGTCTACTTATTGGTTCTTATATTAAATTTAATCACTAATCCTTTGGTAGTAATTTTATCAGAGTGTCTAGTTATTTAGTTTTAATAGTAATGCTAAATAGTTAAAAGAGTTATTCTTTTGTTTGTCAATCTAATTTCATATTGTTATTTCTTTTATCTAACGTAATAATTCATCTCGTTCACTCTAAGAAAATTAGTGTGACATTTTGCATTTCTATTTAAGTTTAATAGATTTTTTATTTTATAATAAAGGGAATTAATTATGTTAAAAAAATTAACATTACTTGCTACAGTATTAGTTATGACAACAGGGCTTGCTCAAGCAACACCAAAAAGTGATAGTGTAGTGGAACTTACTGCTGCTGAAATGGATACCGTTAGCGCAGGTCGTCATCATCGTCGTTTCACAAGTAGTCGTGCTATTGCTGGCTCTCGTGCTATTGCTCTTGGGAGACGTACTGCAGCTGCAACAAGAACTATTACGGCAGCAGCACCTGGTATTTCACAGTCAGCTTCTGATTCAATGGCGAGTTCTTTTTCATATTAATTTAGATTGTTGCTAAAAATCTAATGATATGTTGTTCTGTATGATTTTTTTCATACAGAGCATGTCTTGAATTAGGGAAAGATGGTTATGCAAAAGAAACAAATATTTTTACTACCTTTATTCCTAATTTTATCGATCCAGCCTCTATTTTCTAATGAAAAACCTGTTCGCTCATTGCTAGAAATACGTCAAAGTAACGTAGTTATACAAAAGTGGGATCTAAGTTGTGGTGCAGCGGTCTTAACAACCTTGCTAAAATACCAACATGGGATGGATATTGATGAAAAAACAGTTGCAAAAGGATTGATTAATCGCGCTGAGTATATAAAAGATCCTGAATTACTTAAACGTCGGGAAGGGTTCTCTTTGCTTGATCTTAGTCGTTATAGTAAGAAAGTTGGCTTAAAAGGTAAGGGTTTGGGGTATTTATCCTTAGATGATTTGTTACCTCTTGCCCCTGTTGTTGTTCCTATTAGTGAGAATGGTTACGACCACTTTGTGATTTTTAGAGGAAAAATGAATAACCGTGTTTTAATTGCTGACCCAGCATGGGGCAATCGTACCTTGAGCATTAAAAATTTTAATAAAGTATGGATTCAGTTTCCTAAATTAGGTCATGTAGGATTTGTTGTAATTAATCCTAAAGACTCCTCCAATATATCTTCTACTATCAATCAGTTAAAAGTTACGCCAGCTGATTTTACAGTCTTATATTAAGTAGAAAGGCATAATAAATCTAATATGTAAAAGCTATGATTTTATTCCGTTTTTTAATGTTTTATATCTTTTTTGTATTGTTTATTCACAATGCAAGTGCAAAGGGAGCAGGTAGCTTTGAAATTGATGAAGAAGCTGCCGTTCGTGCATTAGAACATTCCTTAGTGCAATCAGGTAGCCTATTATTAGAGAAAGGGAAATTCGATTTTCAGCTAGGTCTTGGGTTTAGTCATACCGAAAATGATGCTTTGCTTTTTGGTTCTGTCGATAGCAATCGCATCATAGGGCAAGTGAAAAACACCTTTACAAGCATTAATATGCCCCTTCGTTTACGTGCTGGTCTCCCCTATAAAGCGCAAATTGATTTTGAAATTCCCTTGCTTTATGCGAGTCAACAATTCATTCAAACAAATGGCAGAAATTTACCTGTGGATAATAATCAGCATGGATCAGGTATTGGAGATGTAAATATCACACTTTCAAAGACATTAAGTCGAGAAAAAGGTAATCGGCCTGATATGATTGGGTTTTTCTCTTGGGATACAAGTAGTGGTAAAAAATCTGATAATGGTGTTTCCATAAGTGAAGGTTTTAATGAATTTAGTCTTGGTTTAACCCTGACTAAAAGTCAAGATCCACTTGTATTCTCAGGCACTTTCTCTGCACAACGTTCTATAGAAAAGGATAATATAAAACCTGGTGATCAATATCAGTTTTCTCTTGCTACCTTTTTAGCGGCAAGTCCTTCAACTTCTTTAAAGTTTTCTTTTGAGCAAATATTCTTGGCGAAAACAAAAGTTAATAATAAGGAGATTGTAGATTCTGAACGCACTATTGCACTGCTTAATATTGGTATTTCTTCGGTTGTACGCCGTAATACTTTTTTATCCTTATCAGCTGGAGCAGGATTGACAAATGATTCTCCTGATTATACTGTTAACTTATCGTTATCAAAGCGATTTTGATCTGCCTTAATTAGTGTAAGCATTTACAAGATGAGCAACCTGCACACGATTATTTACTCCTAATTTTTTCATAATAGCCCCTACATGTACTTTTACTGTATGTTCGCTAATACCTAAGCGATCAGCAATTACTTTGTTAGAAGAACCATAACACAATAATTCAAGCACTTCACGTTGCCTAGGAGTGAGTTTTTCGATTATATCGTTTGGTATCTGCTCATTAAAAAGAGCCATATTTTCTTTTTTTAATGCCTTATAGGATAAATTTGAGACTAAAGTTGGTGGTATATAAATTTCTCCGATTATTACTAAGCTCATAATAGCAGTTAGTACTTCAGGAGCTGTGTTTGTCATCATAAAGCCATTTAATTTTAAATATAAAAATAAATCCAAGTTAAGTAGTTCTTCATTATCAGCAAATAAGATAATAGGTACATCAGGAAAAGCCCGACGAAGATTTATTACATGATTTTCTAGGCTTCCTTCTGATAGATCAATTCCCCCTATATTTAATAAAAATAATTTTTGACAAATATTATAATTTCTATTATGTGTTTCACTAATTGCATCGGATACATCTAAATATGATAAAAATTCCCAATTTTTTGTATGATCTTCAAATACTCTGATTAAACCATGGCTTATTGCGATACGTTGATCAATCATTATAATTATTGCTTTTTTTATTTTGCTTAAGCTACTATGAGGGGGGGTGCTATTCATTATGAAAATCCTTTATTTTTTAATTTTATTCAGCATTTTAGTAAACTTTTTGCTTGAAATCTAATAAATTTTAAAGGTATTAGGGTTTAATATTACTTATATCTAAAAAAGTATAAGTAATATTTATACTTTTTATTTATATGGAGGAGAAAAGTTTTTACATTTCCGATTCCTTCGAACTATATGTGTGATTTTTAGGTATACGGCTCTTTAGTTGATAATTTATTCATTTCTATTTCCTTTGAATATCTATTTTCCTCTCTCGAAACAAACGTATTGTCAATCTATTGGAATTACTTAAGAAGATTAACTGAAATATAAAAAAGGAAAGAGGCTCTCTTTGAAAAGGAAGACGCAAGCCAATCTTCAGATAACTCAGACGTCGCTTCGAATGGGGAGCAATTTCACCTCAAATCCCTTTTTTAATCACCTTAACGGCTTGAGAAACAAGAAATAAAGTGGCAATAGCAATCACAGTGTAATGTCAATTGAAAAATAAGGGGTATCATATCAGCTTCTGTTTTTCCTCAAAGATGCAATTATTTCCTTATAACACTATAATCCTCGCTTTAATTTTACCGCGCTAAATACTATGTATTATCCTCAAACTTACGATGTCATTATTATTGGTGGCGGACACGCTGGAACAGAGGCGGCTTTAGCGGCTGCTCGTATGGGGCAAAAAACGCTTCTTCTTACCCATAATATTGAAACTATTGGTCAAATGAGTTGCAATCCTTCGATTGGTGGGATTGGTAAGGGGCATTTGGTGAAAGAGATTGATGCCTTAGGCGGAGCAATGGGTTTAGCGGCTGATCGTGCGGGTATTCATTTTCGTATTTTGAATTCACGTAAAGGTCCTGCAGTACGTGCAACACGCGCTCAGGCGGATCGTGTTCTGTATAAAGCGGCGATTCTTGATATTGTACAAAAACAAGAAAATCTTGATCTTTTTATGCAAGGTGTTGATGATTTACTGATTGAAAATGATCGTGTAGTGGGTATTCGTACTGAGATGGGGTTGAATTTTTCTGCTAAAGCGGTGGTACTAACGGTTGGTACTTTTTTGCGTGGTAAAATTCATATTGGTTTAGAAAATTATGCAGGTGGACGCACAGGGGATCAATCATCAGTTACTTTAGCGAATCGTTTGCGTGAATTGCCTTTTCGTTTTGATCGCTTAAAAACGGGGACTCCTGCACGTCTTGATGCTCGCACTATTGATTATAGTCAGTTACAAGAACAGCCGGGAGATGATCCTATCCCTGTTTTTTCCTATATGGGATCACGAGATTTACATCCACAACAGATTTCTTGCCATATCACGCATACTAATCAAAAAACACACGATATTATTCATGCAGGTATGGATCGCTCTCCGCTCTATTCAGGTGTTATTGAAGGGATCGGGCCGCGTTATTGTCCTGCGATTGAAGATAAAGTAGTACGCTTCTCAGATAAAGATAGCCATCAAATCTTTATAGAGCCTGAGGGTTTAAATACCTATGAAGTGTATCCTAATGGTATTTCAACCAGCTTG
>JALVEA010000277.1 GCA_027008665.1 Thiotrichaceae bacterium
AGCAATTCGATGCGGTGATTAATCTAGCAGCACAGGCTGGAGTACGCTATTCGCTAGAAAATCCTTTAGCTTATGTGGAAAGTAATATTACGGGTTTTGCTCATTTATTAGAAGGTTGCCGTCATCATAAGGTTAAACATTTTGTGTACGCCTCATCTAGTTCTATTTATGGACTGAATGAATCAATGCCTTTTTCAGTGCATGATAATGTTGATCATCCTGTGTCTCTTTACGCTGCCTCTAAAAAATCAGGCGAACTGATGGCGCATAGTTATTCGCATTTATATGCCTTACCGACGACAGGATTGCGCTTTTTTACTGTTTATGGGCCTTGGAGTCGTCCTGATATGGCGATGCTAAAATTCACCCATAAAATAATGAAAGGTGAGGCGATTGATGTTTATAACTATGGTAAGCATCGGCGTGATTTTACTTATATTGATGATATTGTCGCAGGGGTGGTGCGTATTTTAGATCGTCCACCACAGGGAAATAAGCATTGGGATGGGAGCGATCCTGATCCAGCGAGCAGTCCTGCACCGTGGAAAATTTACAATATCGGCAATCAAAAACCAATTGAATTAATGACCTATATTAAGGCACTTGAAAAGCATCTTGGCAAGAAGGCAAGTCTTAATTTATTACCGCTTCAAGCTGGGGATGTACCTGATACCTATGCTGATATAGAAGATCTTATTAAGGATGTTGAATATTGCCCGTCCATGCCACTAGATGCAGGGGTGAAAAACTTTGTCCTTTGGTATAAAGATTATTATCAATCCTAAAGAAGCTATTATTTAAAATATAATGACACTGACTCAACATTATCCACAATTAAAGAAATTACCGCATTGGTTAACGGCTTTATTGCTTGTTTTTCTAAGTATTATATTAGCCGATTTACTCTGGATGGTTTTAACCCCAGAAGATAAACAGCAAATACAGATTGTATCAACTCAGAATCATGCGCGGGTTAAACACAAACAACAACCAAATTATGGGAAAATAATAGCCAATCAACATTTATTTGGCGTGGTAGAAAAGAAGGTTGTTGTTGCTCCACCCCCTCGAGCTGTGAAAGTCGCCACTCCTAAACCGCCTGTTGTTACTATACCTAAGTTGAATGTAAAGTTGTTTGGTATTATGTCTTATAGCAATAAAAAATCAGGCTATGCTTTATTATCTTATAATCGACAAGCGCAAGCTGTTTATTCTGTTGGTGAGGCATTAGATAAGAAGGAGAAAGGCAAGGAGCAAAAAGTTTTTATTCACAGTGTTAGCGCAGAAAAAGTAGTGATTAGTAATCATGGTCAACTTGAAGATTTTTCACTTCCAAAGCGACTTGGGCTTAATACTAAAGGAGGCATTGCTATTGCGACTAATACCTCTCTCAATAATCCACCCACAAGTGCCTCGGCTGCCATAAAACCAAGAGCGCGAACACCGAATAATTTTATGTTCGATGGTGGCGTAACAGCTGTATCTGCATCGCCGCAACCTATAAAGATGGCTAAATCGAGCCAATCGACTGCCTTTTCAATTAAAAATATAGCAGAGTTTCGTGATAAGGTCATGGCCGATCCCTCCAAGTTAATGGAAATAGCCACTGCACAGCCGTATTCTAAAAATGGTCAAATATTGGGTTTTAGACTTCGTCCAGGGAAAAATCGTCGTGCTTTTCGTCAGCTAGGTCTACGTAATGGTGATATTGTAAAAGATGTGAATGGTATTGCACTGGATAGCTTAGAAAAAGGCATTATGCTAATGAGTGAATTAGCAGGAGCGAGTGAATTAAATATTACTGTATTGCGTGGAAAACGTGAAGTTCAATTGCCAACTTTGCATTTTTAAACTATTGCTTTTTTCTGTGATACTGTTTTCTTGTGGGGTATCAGATAAGTCTTACGAATACCAATTGCAAGGTCACACAATGGGGACGCAATATCATATCCGTGTTCCTTTTGGAGCTGAAAATGCGATACAGAATAAAATTCTCTCGCAACAACAGCTCCAGCGAGAGATTGATGCGCTTTTGCTTTCAATCAATCAAGAAATGTCAACTTATATTGAAAATTCCACTATATCCCTTTTTAATCAATCACAAACAACGAATTGGTTTCCCGTTTCAAAGCGTTTTTTAGATGTGATTAAAACCGCTCAGAAAATAAGCCGTTCTAGTGAAGGTGCTTTTGATATAACGGTAAAGCCTTTGGTGAATTTATGGGGTTTTGGCAACAATAAAAAACAACGTTTTCCATCGAAACAACAGATTAATAGTGCTTTAGATAAAACGGGGTATCAATTTCTACAAATACAAACCAAACCTCCCGCCATTCGTAAACAAAAAATAGAGTTAAGCATTGATCTTTCAGCAATTGCAAAAGGATATGCAGTCGATGCTATTGCCCTTTTGCTACAAAAACATCAATTTCAACATTTTTTAATTGAAATAGGCGGGGAAATTCGCGCACAAGGGCAAAATAAACAATATCAACCTTGGCGTATTGCGATTGAAAAACCGACTACGCTGTATCGTTCGATTCAACAAGGTCTCAAACT
>JALVEA010000278.1 GCA_027008665.1 Thiotrichaceae bacterium
TAGCACTGTGTTTTTGTGACAAAATAGCGGTTAAAATGGGAATTTCCATGCCAACCAAAGTACCAATCATCAAAATGAGACTATACATAGTGACATCGTATAACGCTCTCACCATTGGAAAGGCAATAAATAATAATAAACTACAAACCCCACCAATCAGTGAGATAGCAATTTCTACACTAATAAAATTATCTATATGATTGTCATTTAGCAGTTTAGATAAATAAGAACCCACTCCCATTGCAAACATAAAAAAGCCAATGGTAAGGGAGAATTGATAGACGCTATTGCCCAGCAGATAACTGGAAACGGTACTGATAATTAACTCATAAGCAATACCGCATAAAGCAACAATAAGAATAGTAATGAGCAAAATGCCCGTTTGTTTATTGCTAAGTTGACTGTAATTAGTTTTGATTGGATTTCGCTCTTAATAATTATTATTGACTTGCTTATTTTGCTCCAGAATACTTACACAATCTTTGGAAGAATAGCTTCGTCAAATCTAAACCGTAGGGTGGATAAATGTAACGCATCCACCGCAACACGTTGATTTTGGAGGATGCGCTATCGCTTATCCATCCTACTAATCTGGAATCGGTGGCTTTAGCCCCACCAGACGAGGCTAAAGCACTCGATTCCGAAAAAATTTACTGGAACAAGAGCTGTTTTTTAAGATTATTTTCCTGAGGAAAAACTACCTGAACCTGAGCGTGATCTTGCACTTGGTGCTGATGATCTGCTACTTGCAGTATTAGAACCTACACGAGAGCTTGAGCTTGCGGCTCTTCTTGGCGGAGTATTCGCCCCAGGTCTTGTCCCTGTTGCGCTTTGGCGATTCATAATACTACCAAGTAGCATACCCATCATCATACCACCTGCCATACCCATCATTAAGCCACCAATACCACTTTCTGCGGAACGCTCACTATTAGATGCGATAAGTTTTTGTTTTTCACCATCAATCTCAATTTTAAATGCAGTACGCTCCCCTTCGTCTTTTAGTTTATTGACATTATTATCTTCAAACCCTGTAAAAGAACCATCTTTTTCCGCCACAACGCCCAATGTTTTAGGATAAACTTTAGGCTCTGTTGCATTTAAGGTATCCGCCAATGAGAGCGAAAAATCACTCATTGCTTTTTCTTTAGTCGTATCTTTGTGTTTTTCTTCGAATTTTTTAAGCTCACTAGTTGTAATTTCAAGAATTTTTTCTAAATTAGCTTTAGGAGCAACGGCTCTAGGGTCTCCATCACCACCTGAACACGCTGTAAATAATAGAACGCTTAGGCTTGATGCAATTAGAAGTTGTTTTACTGATTTCATTTTTAATCCTCACTGTTTGTTTAATAATTTTTCATAGATAAAGGGAATAATGTTTTTCATCAAGTCCATCTTGATAATAATCTTTGAGTATTCCAGCATTGGAAAAACCAGCTTGCAATAAAGGCTCTTCAATATTACTTATATGACTGGGGAACGATAAAAATATAGCTCGTGCACCATCTGCTTTAACCGCATCAATACCTATCTTTACATCTTCGGCTTCTAAAGGATATTCTCCTTCATCATGCCAACTAAAGCTATAGGCATCGTCCGTTTCTGCAATTTCAAACACACCATCGAACTGTATATTACGAATCTCATTCTCTATCACAAGGTTTTCTTTATCTTTTAAACGCATCCCTAAAATCATTTGCGCTTCACCTTTGTCATAGAAGTCTTTATGTGTGATTTCAATCTTAAAGCCTAATGATTTATACAGATGAAGCGCGGCTGCATAAATTGCACCATCTTCAGGGTCAATATAATCGCTCACTTTAACAAAGAGTTTTCGACCACCTATTTCTTTTATATGTGCAATCATTTCATTGAGCATTTTTCGCCCATGCCCTTTATTTGTATGCTTTTCATCAATATACGTCCATGATAACCAATAGGTCTGTTCACAACCCGGTGGAGTAGAAAAACCTGTCACTCCTAACGCTTCGCCATTGACCTCATAAACATAATTATCATACGTTCCTCCTATTTGTCGATAACCTGCTTCTGCTTCTTCGGCATCGTCTTCATCATGACTGTCTATTATTGCAACGACTTTATTAATGTCATCTTCTTGCATTTCACGTAAATTTTTCATTTTTTTGTATTTATTCCTTAATAATGCCCCGTAAATGGGTGTTTATTTCAATCCTTTTGGGTTGAAATCTTTGTTTAAGTAATTCAACTGCTTTCTCTGGCTTTGTATGACCACACATAAAAATATCCAGTGCCGCATAAGCACGTTCTGGCCATGTATGAATACTAATATGTGACTCTGCCAACACTGCAACCCCTGAGACTCCACCATTAGGCGTAAAATGATGTAAATGAATATGCAACAAGGTTGCATCCGCAATCTCTACTGCATCACATAATGTCTTTTCAATAAACGATAGATTATCTAGTTGTTGACAGTCCCATAGATCCAGAATTAGATGTTTACCCGCAAATATTTTGTCATCTTGCACAATAAACAAATCATCAGTCGTTTGTTTTTCTTTATCGATATAATGTTGCCAAGTTGCTTGAGTCACGGTTTCTCTTTAAAAATTAAAACTGAAGGTTTAATTACTGTTATTCAAGAGTATGGTAGTGGACGTTCCTATTTTCAAATTATCGATACTAAAAAGTTGTTATTTTTTGTATTACTTCTGTTTTTTTAGTTTCCTTTGGCTTCTCGATAACAGCATTTTTTGGTAGATTGGGGATAGATAAATCCTTAATAAAACCTGTCTCTGTCACCTTTAAAAAAGCCTCTTTCACACTATTGGCATCACCACCACTAACCGCCGCACTTAATCCTGCCATAACACCCGTTATGATATTATTTTTAAGCAATTGAGAAATAGAAACAGGGTCACTAATAGGGCTAAAACCTGCATTACTCACACCAGACATAATACCAACTTTTAATGCTGTTTCAGGGTTTTTTGTTTCTTTATAGCTATACCATGATGCATAAGCCGCCGCCCCTTGTGGACCTGCATAGCTTGTAGCAGTTATTTTAGCCAAGGTATTAATCAGCTCACTTTCCTGCACCGCTGTTGCTAAATTATTATCAGTATTTTTAATCATATCCGTGCTTAAATACCAAAGCCCATTCAATAATTTACCATTATTCATTAGCTTAGAGCTATTGGATGCGGTTTGCTTTGTATCATTAACCTCACTGATTATAAAATGAGTAATGCTAGCAGTTGCATTGCTTATTTCATTACCCACTTGGCTATCTTTTACCGCCTTACTCCAAGTCTCTTTAACCGCTTCTCCCAACTCATTCTTGTTTATTTCGGTACTGGTCAGCAAAGATGCCCATTGCTCACCGACGACTGCGGTTAAAGGTGTTATTTTATCATCCCATATTTTATCAAGTGTATTGCTTAGTGTTGATACTTTTGAAATGCTCTTTTTTTCCTCCTCTGCATAAACATTAGTTGAAATAAGCAGCAAAGTAATGATGAAAATTGATTTAAGTAATGTCATGTTATTAGCCCTTTTTTATGAATGAAAATCCCCCATTTCATTTTACTGAACCTTAGAAGCGGTGCAAGTATTCTGGGATAAAAGAAAAATCTTGCACAGTCTTTCTAGCCCTTGACATAAATTCACTACCGTACACTTTTAATTACTACCCCTAAGCTCAATATGCATTTGCTCAGGAACGGGTTTTGCAAACTCGTCTGCACGTTTTAAACAAATTTCTTTCTAACTACCTCCACATCCTAGACCAATATCACTGATATCTGTATTTTCAGCTGCCATAAAATGACTCAGGCCTGTTGCATTCATAATTTTAAGCTCATGTAATCCTGCTTGATTTCCTGCTCGATTTAACCATAGCGAGGCAATGCGTCCATTGGAAAGAACACAGGATGAATTATCATTAGTGTAAGCGCTATTGATGACCTGAATGCTTGAATTGGCTCTATTATATCGCCAGATTCTTTCTGAGTTATCATCTCCTTCAAAGATAATATCGCCTGTTATAGGATCAAAATCAGGAGAGCTTGCATCGTTTATCTCTGCTCTATTGGCAGGATCAATGATTACCGTCAGACCCGTGCCATCGGTATTAATAAGACAGATACTATTACCACAATTAAAGACTACTTCTTGTCCATTAGCAGATAAAGCAGGTTTTGTATTTGTGTCTGATGGAGAGGCGGAAGTAATGACCTGTGGTTCACTCCAGCGAGTACCTGTTCTGCGTGAGACTATTAAGTCAAAACGATTATCGAGCGACATTTGAGCCACAATGATTTTTCCATCAGAGCTAATAGCACTGAATGCTTCGGGATGAATTAGCCCACCACTATTTGTTTCAACCACTGCAAACTCGGATAAATCACGTTTGCCATAAATCAGACAAGCCCAACCATCGCATTCATTATGCAAACGGGAGCTTTCTAGCAATAACCATTCCCCATTAGGTGAAATATTTATCCAGAAATCGCTACCACTATCCAATGTGTCTAAATGCTGACTAATATTAATAATTGAACCCGATTCATTCGCCTCTTTTAAAAGTGCCTGATCATTAAGCATATAGGAGACATACTGTCCTGAGTTTGTAGAAGGTGGGGGCGTAGTAGGCGTGGTATCAATATGCCAAGGACCTAAATCAACAGGGTTAAAACGTAAATTTCCAGCAATATCAACAGACGAAGAGCTTTGTAATTGCCCACTATCTAAAAAGGGTGCATTGCTAGTTGGTTTAAAACTAGTAATATTGCCCCTACCATTCGTTGGAAAATTCTCAAACCAGTTAAGATTAAAATTATTATTTTGTTGATTAGTGTCCGTTCGGGTGTAGTTTTCAAAATAACCACCGACGAGATAATTTCCTGCAAAACTATTATTAGTTTGAGTACTAGCATCTTGTTCAATTAATAATGTAGAGCTATTGCTTGTGGCACTGTTTGTACTCAAAGAAAGCCCTAATAAGACATTATTGCGTACTGTGTTATTGCCAGAATTATTGATTAACTGTAAGACATGACGATTATTATTGCCAATGAATAAATTATGCTCGATGATATTATCACTAGAGCCGAGTTTAGGATTATCAGTTTCCTGCCAAAAACTGGTATTGTGCCGTGCATAAAAACCAATAATATTATTGAGAATAATCGAATGACGCATAGAGGTAAAATTAGGACCCACATCACTATTATGCAGATAGTTATTTTCAACTAAGACAAATTCTGAAATCCCCCGACCTTGCCCGTCTAAAGCACTACCATCACAACGTGGATCAGTATAAGCGATATTTTCATCTTCACAGGTACTAATAGGATCGGCATTAATCTGTAAATCAGAGCTAGCATTATTATACAGCTCATTATTACGCACAATCATCCAGTCACCGCCATTGGACAAATAAATACCATGCCCATCACCACTACCAGCGTCATGGGCTAGGTTATTATCAACCACAATCCAATCTGACCCTCCCGAAAAAAAAGGATCTTTATTTTGGTTTTCGCCCTGATTATTCAGTAATGCAATCCCCTTTTGATGCTCACTTGTTGCATAGCCACCCACTGTACGCACACCGTAATCACCTCCAATCAAATGAAAACCATCAATCGCGACATGATTAGAAAACTCTAAATTAAAACACGCCTTTCGACCTGTATTACAACAATTAATCGTTACATTAGGATCTGCTTTAAGCACAATCGGCGCATCATAAGTCCCTGAATGATCACTATCTAAACCAAAGCAACCATTATACTCACCCGCAAGAAAACGAACCTCAGTCCCTGCTGAAACTTGATTTAAGGCGGCTGTTACTGACATTGGACTCGCATTTGTACCATTACCACGACCATTAGGACTAACATAAAGCGTATTATTTGAACGGTATTGGCTATCGGTATAATAACGATTAAAACGCTCAGGGGTATTGAAAAAATTATCACCTCGTACTAGTTTGTCGCCATTGCTTGTAGGTGTTGTTGATTCAACAATGGTATGCATTGCCTCCAGCGTAGCAGCATTATTAGGAAAAGTAGCTCCCTCTGGTTCGCTCACTACTAAATAAAAAGTCTCATCTTCTTCCGCTGTATTATCGGCAATAATTTCAACAGGAATAAAAGTACAGGTATCGCCTGCAGGAATAGTAGCTCTTCCTGTCGTGAAAACATAATCTTCCCCTGCTATTGCAGTACCATTTCTTGTTGTATAGGTTACAGAAACATCAACAGTTAAAGGCGATGCAATTGCTAATTCAAAATAATTAGTATGATTAACATTACCTTCTTCTGTTCTAGTTTCTGCAACAATTCCCGTTGAATTGCTTAAAGACCGAGCAGCTTTTCTTGATTGTTTTAATTGATACTGTTTTCCTAATACTGCTTTTTGATGTGATTCTGAAAAACTAAAAACAGCCGTGGGCAATGATTCTGCATAACTAATACTACTTACAAAACCACCGCTATAAATAAACATAATAATCAATAAATTATAAATCTTAAACATAAGCAACACTCCTTGTTTTAATTTCTTTTTTATTACTCAAAGCTATTTTATTGAGCAGTAAAACCATCTTTCTAGCTTGTTTGAGTCTTTAAACTATTATAAATTTGATTATTATTCTGTGATATCTTTACACTATTTAGTTTAATAGTTGGGTTACGTTATCTCGTATTCCACTTTAGAGTTAAGCAATAAGTATGCCGAACACTATCGATACAGTATACTGCTCAGTCTTTTATCCTATAAATGCAAGGAAGTGAAGTATGAAAACTCAATTTAAAGTAGAAAAAATGATGTGTGGCGGTTGCTCATCAAATATTGAAAAAGCATTGTCTGATGTGGCGGAGATTGATGCGATTGAGATTGATCTTGAAAACAAGATAGTGACGATTGAAGGCGATATTAAAGCGGATGAAATTGCTTCAATTATCACCAAGGCAGGTTATCCTGCAACTGTTATATAAGGAATATAAAATGGCTGAAGTCAGACTTTCCATTGCAGGAATGATGTGTGCAGGTTGTGTTTCCTCCGTTGAGGAGGCATTGAAAAATGTTGAAGGTGTTACTGAGGTTCAAGTGAATCTTGGTGAACGTACCGCAAGCGTCTCTGGTGATTTTTCAATAGATGCCTTATTAATTGCAGTAAAAAAAGCAGGTTATCAGGCACAACAACTCACCTCTTTAGCAGATGAGAGCGAAAAAGAATCACAAGAATTAAAAGCCTATTATACCTTATGGTGGCGTGCCTTGATTGCGGGGACATTGGGGTTTGGCTTATTCATTAGCATGTTATTAGGCTGGTTGCCTGATCTAATTGAAGGGCGTATTTTCTGGTTAGGCATCAGTGTTGCAACGCTAATTATTCTTATTTTTGTCGGTGGGCATTTCTTTCGCGGTGCATGGATAGCCCTTAAAAATCGACGCGCTAATATGGATTCTCTAGTGGCAATGGGCACAGGAACAGCATGGCTGTATTCTACCCTGATTGTACTGTTTCCTAATGCAATTCCTAGCATTGCACGTCATGTTTATTTTGAATCAGCCATTATTATTATTGCCTTGGTTTCTTTAGGAGCCGCTTTAGAAACAAAAGCACGAGGTCGTACCTCTGAGGCAATTAAACGCTTGATTGGCTTGCAACCTGATACGGCTCGCGTTATCCGCAATGGCGAGGAAATTGATATCCCCATCGCTGAGGTGGGGCTAGAAGAAACCATACGTGTACGCCCTGGAGAGAAAATTCCCGTAGATGGTATCGTTATTGAAGGTCAATCATTTGTTGATGAGTCTATGTTGACAGGTGAACCAATGCCCGTTGACAAGCGTAAAGATGCAAAGGTCTTTGGTGGTACATTAAATACTCAAGGCAGTTTTTTGATCACAGCAACAGGAATTGGACGTGAAACGGCATTAGCACGAATTATTGATCTTGTGCGTAAAGCCCAGTCAAGTAAACCTGCAATTGGTCGTTTAGTGGATAAAATTGCCGCATGGTTTGTCCCTGCGGTATTGCTAATTGCCCTGATCGCCTTTACCCTTTGGGCGACTTTAGGTCCTGAACCCCAGCTTGCCTATGCAATTGTGGTCGCAATGACAGTAATGGTGATCGCTTGTCCTTGTGCGCTGGGTTTAGCAACCCCTATTTCCATTATGGTCGCCGTAGGACGTGCGGCTGAAAATGGTATTTTAATTCGCAATGGAGAAATGCTCCAACAAGCAAGTCACTTAACCACCGTAGTATTAGACAAAACAGGCACACTCACAGAAGGTAACCCACAACTTAGCACCATTTTACCCCTCTCTAATGCAACAGAGGATGAAGTCTTATTATTAGCGGCAAGCCTTGAAAGACATTCTGAACATCCACTGGGCACTGCTATTTTAAATAAAGCAAATACCAATGGGCTTGAATACGCATCGGTTAGCCATTTTACTCTCTTAGAAGGCAAAGGAATTTGTGGAGAAATTAATAATCAAATGGTTTGGCTCGGTAATGCTGAACTCATGAAAGCGCAAAATATCGCAATTGATTCCCTGCTTCATCAAGCCGAAAAACTCGCAAAACAAGGAGCAACCCCTATCTACCTCGCCAAAGAAGGGGAATTACTAGCATTATTAGCGATTTCTGACCCCATTCGTTCCGACTCAAAACAAGCGATTCAACGCCTACATCAATTAGGTTTAAAAACAGTATTACTCACAGGTGATAATAAAAAAACAGCACAATTCGTTGCCTCAGAACTAGGGATTGATGAAGTCATTGCTGAAGTTATGCCCGCGGATAAAATTGAAAAAATTCGCACGCTACAAACAAATAATGAGATAGTTGCAATGGTCGGCGATGGCATTAACGATGCGCCTGCCTTAACTCAAGCAGATGTGGGCATTGCCATTGGTACAGGAACTGATATTGCATTAGAAGCCGCTGATATCGCCTTGATGAGCGCTTCAATTAACGGCGTGTCAAAAACCATTGGCTTATCAAAAGCCACTATGAAAAATATTAAGCAAAATCTATTAGGCGCTTTTATTTATAATCTAATCGGCATCCCAATTGCAGCAGGTATCTTATTTCCCTTTTTCGGCATTTTACTAAGCCCCATTATTGCCGCAACCGCAATGAGTATGAGCTCTGTCACTGTAGTCAGCAATGCACTCAGGTTGAGTAAGGTACGGATTTAAAAAACAAATATTAAATTTTATCTTGATGACTGAAAAGCTAAAGCTTTCACTCCTGTTATCAGGAAATTATTTATCTAAAAAACTACAGATAAAGAGATAACCTTATTTCTTGGTAATTATATTCTCTTCTATCCTTACCTCGTAGCAACGCAGTTACTTTATACTTGATGCATTGCAATACCGTGAAAATCGTGAATTTACAATTCCTTCGCAACACCAGCGCGTTGCTAATTGCATCCCCACGCTGGCTAGGCTGTGAAAGCATTCATAAAACAAATAAAAATGGTTAAAACTCCCCATATTCCGCCCAAAAACAAAGTCAATAGCCTGCTATTATCTTTATTTTTGAACAAAATCTGAAAAATTTTTCCTCATTTTTCTTTTGTCCCAGAATACTTTCACAGCCTGTGGCGCGTGTGGAACGAGG
>JALVEA010000279.1 GCA_027008665.1 Thiotrichaceae bacterium
ATCAGTCACAAAATCTTGAGGATTTACTACAGCAGTTTTTATACACTTTAACAGGAGTAGTGAAAGCAGAGGCAGCAACTGTACGCTTATTGGATAATAATAATCAGATGTTTCTAGTAGCCAGTATTGGCCTGTCTGATGACGTGATTGCTAAAGAAGATACTTTGCCTTTACCAAGCTGTTTATGCGGTAAAGCGGCTATTGATGGTAAGATTCAAGTGCGTGCTGATGTTAGAGTTTGTGGCAAACTGATTGGCGAGCAGTTTTTTGATTCTGATAATATTGAAATGTTAGCAATACCCTTGCAATATCGAGGTAAAACCTTAGGAGTCTATAATCTTTTTGTGCGTCGTGAAAACCATAAAGAGATGGAAGGTGAGCATGAATTATTAGTGAGTATTGGACAGCATTTAGGGATGGCAATTGAAAAAGCCAGTGTTGAAGATGATGCACGTTTGCTTTCCATTATTAAAGAACGGACTCGCATGGCGCATGAATTGCATGACTCTTTAGCTCAAACACTGGCAAGCTTACGTTATAAAATTCGCCTTTTTGATGACACCATGAATGTGGGTGATGAATCCGCTATTTGGGAAGAATTGGAAGGTTTAGAAAATGGTATTGATGATGCTTATCTGGAACTGCGTAGTTTAATTACCCATTTTAGAGCGCCTGTTGATGGTAAAGGTGTGGTGAGATCGGTAGAGCGTGTTATAGAACGTTTTCGCCGCGATACCAAAATGGATATGTTTTTTTACCATAATTGGGAGTTAGGTGATTTACCGCGTGATACTGAAATTGAAGTGGTGCGTATTGTACAAGAGTCATTAGCTAATATTCGAAAACATAGTCAGGCTGAAACGGTTAGAGTCTTGATGCGCAGCTCTATAAAAGGTGATTGTAGCGTGCTGATTGAGGATGATGGGATTGGTATTAGCGATGATAGGCATCAGCCAAATGAAAAAGCGGGCGAACACCTTGGTTTATCTATTATGCAAGAACGAGCTGAAAGGATTAATGGTGAAATTCATTTTGAATCTGAGGAAGAGGGGGGTACACTGGTACAACTTGCCTTTCATGTGACAGAGCAAGCGGCAACGGTAAATACCCCGATTAATCGAGTTTTCAAGAACGATAAAGTCATAACGACTCAGGATAATATCTTATGAATGAGAGAATATTACTAATTGATGATCACACTTTATTTCGTGCAGGATTGAAAGATCTATTAACACGTCGAGGTATAAAAGTACTTGCATCTGTTGGCAATGGTGAAGAAGGACTTAAAATGGCAAACAAGTTCAAAGCAGAGCTTGATGTTGTTTTGCTCGATATGCGTATGCCTAAAATGGATGGCATTGGTGTCTTACGTTTATTAAAGAAAGACCATCCTGATTTACCTGTTGCCATGTTGACCACCAGTAGTGTTGAAGAAGATTTAATTGGTGCTTTAAAAAATGGTGCACAAGGTTATCTATTAAAAGATATGGAGCCTGATGAACTAGTGGTTGCACTCAAAGATATTATTGAGGGCAAAACAGTGGTCGCACCTGATCTTGCTCCTGTATTAGCACAAGCAGTTCAAGGAAAGATAAAACCTAAAGAAGAAAAAATTAATCCGTTTTCATCATTAACACCACGTGAATTTGAGATATTGACTTTATTAGCTGAAGGGCAAAGCAATAAAGTCATTGCACGTAATTTAGGGATTTCTGACGGCACGGTTAAACTGCATGTAAAAGCTATTTTGCGTAAATTGAATATTAGTTCACGTATTACTGCCGCTGTAATGGCAGTAGAATATGGTGTAAAGAAAACGAAGTTCGTTTATACGGCTCGATAATGATTTTTTCACTCTGGTAAGGAATTGAATACTTAAAATGTTTCTAAAAAATATAAAGGGCTTACGATAATGGCTAAAACATTTAAGCAATTAATTGCGGATATGCTTTTGAGTGTTGAGGAGATATTTCCTTGGGATTTAGAAGAGTTAATGGATGAAAATCCTGATCTATTATTAGTAGATGTACGTGAAATCAATGAGTTTGAAAATTGTTATATTAAAGGCTCGCTGCATATTCCCCGCGGTATTTTAGAGACAGCCTGTGATTGGGATTATCCCGATACTGCTCCAGAATTAGTAAAAGCCCGTGATCGTCAAGTCATATTGGTTTGTCGTTCAGGAAATAGAAGTGTCCCTGCAGCCTTCACGATGCAGTTGATGGGGTATAAGAATGTGGTATCACTTAAAACAGGTATTAAAGGCTGGAATGATAGTGATTTGCCCTTGATTAATAGCAAAGGTGAGACGGTTGATCCTGATTGGGCGGATGGCTTTTTAACCCCACCGATTAGAAAAGATCAGTTATCAGCTCATCAATAGTAGACATTGTGTACAAATAGACCGAGATTACCCTAAAATCATGAAGCGCTTAGATGATTTTATGGGCTATGACAGTCATTTACTGTTATGCTTGAATGCTCCTGATTTGAGTGCTGACTATATTATTAGAAATATGCAGGTATATGCATCTCAGTATATATTTAAAAAATCAATGAATTCACCTGATATTTTTTTTGATAAGCAACAAAAAGGATTGAAAATCTTAGTTTTTAAACGTAGTTAATTAATTATTGTAGGTAGCTTTAAGCGAAATTGAGTAAATATGATACTGTTTGCCCTGTTTTATTGCATTCTTCTTCTTATAGTGATATTAATAGATTTTATTAGCTGGGCTTATTAAGGATATTAAGAATGTTACTAAGAAAATCTATAGCAGTTGCACTATTTACAACTAGCTCTCTCGTTTGTTTTTCTGTTGCCAATGCAAGGGATAGCTTTTTAGAAGCAGCTAATATTTTCCTTAATGAAGAAGGATCTATTAGTGGAGCTTATAGTAATAGCGCATCAAGTCAACGGAATAATTTCAACTCTGCAGCTTCTTTGTTAGGAGTCTATACACCTCCACCTGCAAGAGAAGCTAGGCAAAGAAATACCTATCAACCTCGACAAAGGGTTCGCTATGCCCAACCTCAACAAAATAATTATCAAATATCTCAAAGTCGTCAACAACGCTTACTTGTCAAACGACAGCGTGAGAATTTACAAAGACTTCGTAATCAACAACGACGCTTAAACCATAAAAAGCAATTATTACGGCAATTAGCTAATAAGAGAAATCGCGGCTATCAGAGTCGCAATGTTAGTATGGGTTCTAGCTTACCTGCTAATAGTGTTTGGCATCGGGTGAGAAATGGCTTCCGTTTGCGAAATGACCAATATAGACCAATAGTTAAACGTGCAATTAATAAATTGAAGGCGCGTCGTTCGGGTTTAATGAGAACCTTGAACCGTTCGACAGACTATTTACATTTAGTTGCTACGGAATTACAACGAAGAGGAATGCCAACGGATTTTGTTTTATTGCCAATGGTTGAAAGTGCTTATGTGACCAGAGCAAAATCTCATGTGGGTGCTGCGGGTATGTGGCAGTTTATTCCTAGCACAGGTAAGCGCTATGGTTTAAAACAGAGACGTGGTTATGATGGTCGCTTAGATGTATTGAGTTCTACCCGTGCAGCAATGGATTATTTACAAAAATTGCACCGTGAGTTTAATGGTGATTGGCTACTGGCTTTGGCTTCTTATAACTGTGGTGAAAATCGAGTGCATCGTGAGATAGAAAGAAATAGAGCCAGAGGCTTGCCAACCGATTATTGGAGTTTATCTTTACCGCGTGAAACTAAAAATTATGTTCCCAAATTATTAGCTTATCGGGAAGTGATTCGTTCACCTAGTTCTTTTGGGATTCGTTTACCCCATACTGTTAATGCGCCTAAGCTAGTACAAGTTCATATTAACAAGGCCGTTGACTTGAGAAAAGTTGCACGTAATGCAGGGGTTCATCCTTCGGTGGTAATGCGTTTAAACCCTGGTTATAAATACGGTGTCACTATGCCATCAATGACGCGCAAGCTTTTGGTGCCACGTCAATATGCGGGCAATTTGCAACGAGCAATTTATCGCGCTCCAGTGGTTAGCAGAATACAACTAGCTAGTTATAGAAGAGCAAGTAATTCCTATCGACCCAGTAGAAAGTCGTACCGATACAAGAAAAAAAGAATTATTCGTCATCGCGTTCGTCGTGGAGAAAACTTAGTTAAAATTGCATCACGTTATGGAACAACAGTAAGAAAGATAAAACGTTTGAATAGATTGCGTGGCTCACGTATTACAGTTGGTAAGCGTTTGCGTATTGCAACTAGATTTAGCTATAAATCAAGAGCAAGACGTTCGAGATCTAGGCGTGGTTAATCTGCAAAGATGATGCAAACAAAGAAGCTCACATTCTTTTTGGTGTGAGCTTTTTTTATAGCGCAAAATGCAAAGTACAAATATTGCAGGTATAAGCTTTTTTGTTGCTAATAATTTTTGCGATTAAGGATTGTTTTCTGATGTGAAGATTTTTTCTGCCACAGCGAGGACAAGCTAAAGAATATAAAGAGGATGAAGATGAAAAATTTTGTGGGGAAGGTTCATTCTCATAATATTCATATAAATTAATCTTTGAACGGTCAAGCCCAAGAATTTCTACACATTCGCTTAGGAAAGGATAAAGTAAATTCATTTCCTGCAAGCATTGTTTTAGCCTGTTTACTTCAGCATTATCAGGTAGACCATTTTCCATTCCAGGAATTAAAAAGATAAATAGACTATAATGATTTCCCAAATGAGGGCGAAGTTGCTCAATATCTATATTTAGTAATTCTTGAAGCACCAGCAATTTCATAATTAAAATTGGATTTTGAAAAGGTTTTCCAATGGTTTTAGAAGTGCCATGAAGCAATGTTTTCATTTTCTCCCATGGAGCGCTGACTGCTAATTTTTCTAGCTTCGAATGGTTGCTTGTTAATAGTAATGAGTTTGTTTGATAAGGCGACTTTTGTACAGAAGTGGGGCTTGATAGTATATCCATAATAGAAGTCTGCATTTATTGGATTGAGGAGTTATTTTTATATATTTCAATGCTATCACTGTCTTTATTATTATTCTAGAAAAATATTAAGTATGCGCTTTAAGATTATGATATATATGAATATATTTTAGATAATTGGTTGATAATCTAGGTTTTTGCCCAGTCTCTGGGGCGTAAATAATCAGTATAAAGCTTTTCTTCTTCTGAACCTTTTTCAGGTTGCCAATTATAACGCCATTTAACTAAGGGAGGCATGGACATTAAAATAGATTCAGTACGTCCTCCAGATTGTAAACCAAATAAGGTGCCACGATCATAAACAAGGTTAAATTCAACGTAACGCCCGCGACGGTAAAGTTGAAAATCTCTTTGGCGTTTGCCATATTTTTTATTTTTATGTTTAGCCATAATAGGGCGGTAGGCATCAATATAGCTATCACCGACACTTTGCAAATAAGCAAAAGAGGTTTCAAAATTTTCTTGATTAAAATCATCAAAAAATAATCCACCGACACCCCGTGATTCATCACGATGTTTTAAATAAAAATACTCATCACACCATTTTTTATGTTCGTTATATCGATTTTCACCAAAAGAATCACAGGCTTTTTTAGCAGTTGTATGCCAATGAATACAGTCTTCATCATTGCCATAATAAGGGGTTAAATCATATCCACCACCAAACCACCAAATAGGATCCGCCCCTTCTTTTTCAGCAATAAAGAAGCGTACATTAGCGTGAGATGTGGGTATATAAGGATTATGCGGATGAATAACCAGCGATACTCCCATTGCTTGAAAACTGCATCCTGCTAGCTCAGGGCGATGGGCGGTCGCTGATGCTGGCATATTATCACCAAAAACATGAGAAAAATTGACACCACCTTGTTCAATCACTGCACCCTCAGTCAATAAACGAGTACGTCCTCCACCGCTCATGCCTTTTCCACCCTCTGGTCGTTGCCATTGATCAAGAATAAAGCTGGCTTTGCCGTCCTCTTCGGCTAATTGTTCACAAATAGAATCTTGCAAAGAGAGAAGGTATTGTTTTACAGCATCAATATCAGGGGTAGACATTATTAAACACCAATTATATGTGGGGGGATGTTTATAATTATACCTTAGCTGAGAGGCTGTGCAATAAGCTATATTGTTGGGTTAACTAAGAAAGTTCCAAGCAATGAATAGATAAAAATATGCTATTATTTTAGATGTTTTTAATTTCTATCATATAGGGAAAATAGATGAAAATTCGGACTTTACTTTTAATAGCCACTATTGTCAGTTTATCTGCTGGTTGCACTCAAGAAACACAAAACAAATTTGGTCGTGCAATAAATAACTGGACAGGTACTGATGGAATATTAGAGATTTATGCAGGTAATAAGCTCGTTAGACGTTTTTTAAAAATTGACAAATTATCGACCGCAGTAGGAACGGATAGGGAGAAAGATCGCCCTTACCGTTATGGTTATGGTGTTTTAGATGCGAATCTAAATGGCGTTGCAGATAAAGATGAAAAGAAGGTTTATTTTGAATTTAGTGATTATTCGACCTCTTATGTCTTTTTTGAGAATCCAAAATAAGGATGTTTCAAACAATAAAATTATCCATATTGTACAAGTTTCTTTAGGATCGGTTTGAGGCTATCTCTGCTAATAGCTGATCTGCTTGTTTTTGCATTTTAGAGCGTTCAAATAATAATTTCCAGCGTCCTCCTCCTGCCTGATCCCATAAAAGTGCGGCACGGGTAGCGGATAGAAGTAGGGCGCGTATTTTGGCAGCATTGTCTGGAACAGCTAAAGCCGATTGATCACCTTTTATCATAATGCGTGGTCCTAATTTACTAATGGTATTGGTATAGGTTTGAGCAAGGCTGGCAATTATATTAGGATGCAATAGCTCAAAAAATTCTAATTTTTTTTGAGTTTCTTCGATTTCCTTCATTAGCTGATCATAAATATGTCTATTTTGCATTAATTTTCTTTGTAAATGCAAAACATTGATCGAATAACGGGTAGATTCCATGTTTTTTGGACGACCATTTGGATCAAGTTGTCCTCCGCCTAAATTATACATCAAGGCGGTAAGTCCTGACTGTAAATTAACCAAACCACCGTATACTTCTTCAATATTATCGGCATCGTTGTGTAAAATACTACCAATACAGCTTGAAAGGAGTTGGGAATCACATCGTCCCGTATGTGCAATTTGCATTACCCCCTTAATACAAAGGAAGAGGGCGCTCAAGGCAAGTGTTCTATTGCGAGTATTAGCTTCCAAAAGAGTTGCTCATAAAGTTAAGTTATTTGATCTGTGTTCTTTACTGACAGTTTAGATACAGTTAGATACTATCTTGTTAATAATACCACCACCTAGACAAATTTCTTTATCGTAAAATACAATGGATTGTCCTGAGGTTATTGCACGTTGCTGTTGATCAAAACAAACAATCGCCTGTTGATTGATGATTTGTACCTGACAGGATTCTTCTGTTTGTCGATAACGGATCTTAGCTTTGCAGCTAAAATGTTCAGCAGGCGCTGTTCCTGCAACCCAATGCAACTGTGTAGCATACAACTGTTTCTTTAATAATAATGGATGTTGATGCCCTTGTCCTGCAATCAGATAATTATTCTCTAAATCTTTAGCAAGTACAAACCACGGCTCATCGGTTGCAGTTTTTCGCCCCCCAATACCCAATCCTTGGCGTTGACCTAAGGTGTAATACATTAAACCTTGATGTTCACCGATTTTCTCCCCTTCGGGGGTAATAATTTCACCAGGTTGGGCTGGGATAAAACGTTGCAAAAAGTCTTTAAATTTACGTTCGCCAATAAAACAAATACCCGTACTGTCTTTTTTAGTAGCCGTATCAAAGCCTGCTTCTTTGGCTAATTTTCTCACTACTGACTTTTCCAATTCACCAATAGGAAAAAGGCTTTTTGATAATTGTTTTTGTCCTAAAGTATATAAAAAATAGCTCTGATCTTTATTATTATCATAGCCTTTTAGCATCTGTATCTGATTGGTATGACTACGATCTATACGAGCATAATGCCCTGTTGCAATATAATCAGCGCCTATCTTCAAGGCATAATCTAAAAAGGCTTTAAATTTAATTTCTTTATTGCATAAAACATCAGGATTAGGGGTACGACCTGAACGATATTCTTCTAAAAAATAAGCAAAGACACGATCCCAATATTCAGTAGAAAAATTAACCGTGTGCAATTTAATCCCTAACTGATCACTCACAGACTGTGCATCAGCTAAATCAGTAGCAGCAGAACAATATTCCTCAGTATCGTCCTCCTCCCAGTTCTTCATAAACAAACCCTCAACCTGATAACCCTGTTGTAATAACAACAAAGCAGCAACAGAAGAGTCAACACCGCCAGACATACCGACGATTACACGTGTATTTTTAGGAATATCTTTCATACGGTAGAGAATAACCGATTAAAGAGAGAGTGTGTATAGAGATAAATTATTTTCTTAACAATAAAAATCTATTTTCTGTACATTTCTCAATGGAATAAAAAAAGGTTTAGCTATATTGAAAAACAAAAGGCAATATAGTCTATTCTTTTGTTTGCCACTGGACTAACAAAACAAGAGAAAATATCAAGGAACAATAATGAAAAAGACAATCACCCACCTAAGCGATGGAATAACACTTATTGATGCACATTATACCGATCAAGGCATTGCAGGTATTTATATGCTAGTACACGCTTCAAAAGTTACTCTAATTGAAACAGGTACATCCCATAGCGTCGCTTATGTTTTAGCAGCTTTAGAAGAGCTGAAATTAACTCCCGACGATGTGGAATATATTATTCCCACCCATATTCATCTTGATCATGCCGCAGGGGCAGGGCATTTGCTTGATCTATGTCTACAAGCTCAGTTGGTGATTCATCCACGAGGAGCCGGCCATCTAATTAACCCTGAAAAGCTTGAAGCAGGGACAATCGCAGTTTATGGAGAAGAAAAATATCGCAAACTCTATGGTGCATTGAAGCCCATCAACGAACAACGCATTATTATTGCAAAAGACGGATTTGAGCTAGATTTCAATGGCAGAAAGCTACGTTTTATTGATACACCAGGCCATGCCCTACATCATTTTTGTATTTATGATCCACTAAGTAACGGCGTTTTCACAGGTGACACCTTCGGTATTGCTTATAAACAACTCGCCAACTCAAACAATGACTTTATTTTCCCTAGCACCACACCCGTACATTTTGACCCCGACGCACTACTTGAAAGTATCGATAAAATCCTCTCATTACAGCCTAAATACATCTATTTAACCCATTTTGGAATGATAAAACCCACTAAAAAAAATGTATCACAACTAACTCAATGCATTAAAACCTTTGTTACCATTGCCAAAGAAGAAAAAAATCCCATTGAAGATAGAGCCAAACGAATTGAAGAAAAACTGATGCTGTACTTATTAGAGCAATACCATAAAACACAAGGCAATGCCTCTTTAGAAGAAGCAAAAAAATTACTACAAATGGACTGTCACCTAAATGCCCAAGGGCTAGACATTTGGCTTAAACGCTTGGCAAAAAAGGAAAACTCCCCAGCAATATCAACGGTATGAGTGCTTTAAATGAGAACTCTTCCACGAAAATTA
>JALVEA010000280.1 GCA_027008665.1 Thiotrichaceae bacterium
ACGCATTTCATGGGGAAAGGTGTTTTAAAGGCGGTTGAAAATGTAAATACTGAAATTGCTGATGCCATTATTGGAATGGATGCCAGGGATCAAAAAGCAATTGATCAAAAAATGATTGATTTAGATCGTACTTATAATAAGGCACGTTTAGGTGCTAATGCGTTACTAGCCGTTTCTTTAGCGACTGCACATGCGGCAGCAAATGATGCAGGTAAACCTTTATACGATTATTTAAGTACAAATGATCACTATACTTTACCTGTACCGATGATGAATATTATCAATGGTGGTGAACACGCCGATAATAGCGTTGATATGCAAGAATTTATGATTCTTCCTGTTGGTGCTGGCAGTATCTCAGAAGCCATTCGTTACGGGACTGAGGTTTTTCATAGTCTAAAATCGGTGTTAAGCAAGCAAGGTTTAAATACGGCAGTCGGTGATGAAGGGGGCTTTGCACCTGATTTAGCATCAAATGAAGCCGCTATCGAAGTGATTTTAGAAGCGATTGAACAGGCTGGGTTTAGTGCAGGAAGCGATATATACCTTGGCTTAGATTGTGCCGCTTCTGAATATTATAACGACGGACAATACCTGCTTGCCTCTGAAGGTAAGCGCTTTGATGCAGAAGGAATGGTTGATTATTTAGCCTCATGGGTGAATCAATATCCGATTCTAAGTATAGAAGATGGCTTGGATGAAGCTGATTGGGACGGTTGGAATCTCTTAACACAGCGTTTAGGGAAAAGTGTCCAGTTAGTAGGGGATGATCTATTTGTCACTAATACCAATATTTTCAAAGAAGGTATTAATAAAAATATTGCTAACTCTATTTTGATTAAATTCAATCAAATTGGTACTTTAACTGAAACCTTAGAAGCGATTAAAATGGCGCAAGATGCTAATTATACAGCTGTTATTTCTCATCGTTCAGGTGAAACAGAAGATGTGACCATTGCGGATCTAGCAGTTGCCACCAATGCAAGGCAAATTAAAACAGGTTCTTTATCACGCTCTGATCGTATCGCTAAATACAATCAGCTTATCCGCATTGAGGAAGCGTTAGCGACAAAAGCAAGCTATGCAGGCTTAGCAGCTTTCAAACATTTATAGAAAAAACTGATTTATTACCCTCTATTTTAAAAGCTATCAATTGCAAAATTAGCAACATTGAAGCCTGTGGATAAGTCTGTGGATAAGTAGTCGAATAACTGCTGTAAGCCTTATAAAATGGGGCTTTGATAAAAAAAGGTTAAAATATAATCATATTAAGTCATTGTTATTTAAATCAATGACTTAGTGCGTTTTTTTGGAGTTGATAGAGAACGCTATATAAGCTAGTTGTAAAAACAAATAACAATTTATTGAGATTGTGAATAAAGCTGTATGTATAAAATTATAAAGTGGATACAACATATAGTTATTAAGCAATAATTACGCCAATATCAGGGATGAAAATGAATAAAAAAAAACCAAGAATAGGGTTTGTTAGCTTGGGTTGTCCTAAGGCTTTAGTCGATTCAGAACGTATTCTTACCCAGCTCAAAACAGAAGGCTATGAGATAAGTGCATCTTATGATAGTGCTGATGTTGTGGTCATCAATACCTGCGGTTTTATTGATTCAGCGGTAGAAGAATCCCTTGATGCGATTGGTGAAGCGATGCAAGAAAATGGCAAAGTGATTGTGACGGGCTGTCTTGGGGTTGACTCTGATAAAGTATTGCAAGCTTACCCCGATGTCTTAGCCATTTCAGGGCCTCATGCTTATGAAGAGGTGATGAATGCCGTTCGCAAACAAGTTAAACCCGCACATGATCCTTTTCTTGATCTCGTACCGCCACAAGGGATCAAACTAACGCCACGTCATTATGCCTATTTAAAAATATCCGAAGGCTGTAATCACCGCTGTAGTTTTTGTATTATCCCTTCATTACGTGGTGATTTAGTGAGTCGCTCTATTAGTGATGTGATGCAAGAGGCAGAAAATCTAGTCAAAGCAGGGGTTAAAGAGCTGTTAGTTGTATCGCAAGACACCAGTGCCTATGGTGTTGATATAAAATATCGTACTGGTTTTTGGCAAGGTCGCCCGATTAAATCGCATATTCAGCAACTTAGCGAAGCATTAGCTGAATTAGGAATTTGGGTGCGTTTACATTATGTCTATCCTTATCCGCATGTCGATAAACTGATTCCTTTAATGGCAGAAGGTAAAATTCTTCCTTATTTGGATATTCCCTTCCAACATGGCAGTCATGCCGTATTAAAAAAAATGCGTCGTCCTGCTCATGCAGAAAAAGTATTAGAACGACTGCATAAATGGCGTGCTATTTGCCCTGATATTGCTATACGCAGTACCTTTATCGCAGGATTTCCAGGTGAAACGGAAGCAGATTTTGAATTGATGCTGGACTTTCTGCGCGAAGCAAAACTTAACCGTGTCGGTTGTTTTGCCTATTCCGCCGTGGAAGGGGCTGAAGCGAACGGGCTTGCTAATCCTGTTCCTGAAGATGAAAAACAAGATCGAGTAGAACGCTTTATGCAACTACAAGCCAAGATTAGTGCTGAGAAACTATCCGCTCGAATAGGTCAGCGTATGACCGTACTAACCGATGATGTCGGTGATAATAAAGAAGATTTTACCATTGCGAGAAGCTATGCCGATGCCCCAGAAATTGATGGCGTGGTTTTTATTGAAGGTGAGCGCCTAGAATCAGGGCAATTTGCAGAAGTTGAAATAACACATTCCAGTGAGCATGATTTATGGGGATGTTTACTATAGATATTCACTGCTAAGATTAATGTTTAGAAATCCAATATTTTCTAACTATACCAAAAGATCTTCTAAAAACCACGCGGCAAGCTCATGTCGCCCTACAACGCCAGATTTTTTATAAATACTAGAAGCCTGTTGACGTACCGTTTTTTCTTTGGTTTTACGTGTTTTTGCTATGTCATTAAAACTAAGTCCTTTAAGGATTAATAAAGCGACTTCCTTTTCACTCTGAGTAAATCCCCAGCATGTAAACTGTTTTTGAATATGTTTGCTGTATTCTTGACCTATTTGTTCTAATTTATTACGTGTCAAGAGCAGATTATTTTCTACTGTTTGAATATGTTCATCCGCACGGATACGCTGCCTCATCATACGTGTCAGTAAAACAATCCCGCCTATTGATAAACCGACAGTTATTATTTCTAGGATAATATGCAACCATTCATCACCTTCAAGAATATCATTTATAAAATCAGAGGTGTTAATAATAATAACCGTAAATAACATCGCAAAAAGTAATATGTCTTTTATTAATAATATATTTATCATTTTTTTCATGGATATTTTTTCTCTTAGGAATGAGGATTTAATAAGATATGAAACTTAGTGCAAAATTTTTGTTTCAGATTGGATAGATTGGATCATTTTAAGTGGAGCATAGTCACTAATCATATAGGGCAGATGTCTCATAAACGAATAAATAATGATAAAAAACAATCTGTAAGACAAGTGATGGATGGATTTTTTTATTATATCTGTAAAACTAAAGCACGTTATCAGTTTTAGGGTTATTTCACCTCTTTTATTTTTAAGGATATATAAATATGAATTTCTCTCGCATTATTACACTCGCTACACTAAGTCTGTTTATCAGTCCAGCAATGGCTGATGATAGCAATACAACCGCATCAGCTAAATCCACCAAAGCTTCTGCTTATTCCATTGCACGCGGAGGACGTTTATATGATAAATGGTTTAAAGAAAATAAAACAGGAACACCTGACCGAGCTAATCCAAGCTATCCCCAAAAAGGTCATTATAAGGGTAAAAAAGGAGCGGATTGGCGTTGCAAAGAGTGCCATGGTTGGGATTACAAAGGCAAAGAAGGTGCTTACCGTAAAGGCAAACATGCGACAGGCACGATAGGTCTTCAAAATGCGATGAACTTATCAACCGATGAGATCATTAATATATTAAGAAATAAAACACACGCTTACAGTGACTCCATGTTGTCAAACAAGGATGCGCTAGATCTTGCAAATTTTACTAAATACGGTCAGATAGACATATCAAAACAAGTCGATAATAAAAGCAAACAAGTAACAGGGAATGAAGCACAAGGTAAGAAATACTATGAAACAATCTGTGCCGTTTGTCATGGGCTTGATGGTAAAGATGAAGACACCCCCCCATTAGGTCAACTTGCCAATGATAATCCTTGGGAAGTCTTGCATAAAATATCCAATGGTCAACCTAATAATGAGATGCCCGCACTCAGAACGCTTGGCAAACAAGTAACGCTTGATCTTATCGCCTATATTCAAAAGAATTTGCCTAAAAAATAATAATGATAACAAAAGGAGTATCTAATGCTTACTAAATCAAAACAACTGATCTTTGGAGTCTGTTTTCTCATCGGTTTAAGTTCTCTTTCTTGGGCGACTGATAAGGGTAAACCCATTGATTTGACAGCGTATAAGGACAAAGTGGTGCTTGTTGATTTTTGGGCATCATGGTGTTCACCTTGTCGTCAATCCTTTCCGTGGTTGAATAAAATGCAACAAAAATATGAAGCCAAAGGGCTAGTCATTATTGGTGTTAACGTGGATGAAAATTCAGAGGATGCTCACAAATTTCTAAAAAAACACCCTGCATTATTTAAGCTGCTCTTCGATCCAAAAGGAGAACATGCCAGCTATTATAAGATACCAGGAATGCCCACGACCTTAATTTTTGATAGAAAAGGTGTGTTACAGCATAGCCATTCAGGCTTCAAAAAGAAAAAAAGACAAGAGTATGAGCAAATCATTAAACAGGCGCTTGCTTTGTAACCACAGGAGTCTAAGCCTAGGCTTGGGCAACCCAATGAGACTGTGCCAGTATTCCGAGATAGTCTCAACCCAAGAGAGAGAACAATAATGCCTACCTATTTAATTTTTCTTATTATAGTCACTATTGCAGGGTGTAGTTCGCCCGACATCAAACCGTGGGAACGGGGTAATTTGGCAAAAGATGCCATGAGATTTGGCAGTGATCCCCTCATTGATGCAACGGAAGATCATATTTATTTTTCCAAAGAAGGCACTAGCGGCGGACGCTCATTTGCGGGAGGAGGTTGTGGATGCAATTAAGCAAACACCAAAAAAAATCAAAAAACAATCTAGCACTAGCGGCGGCAAGTATACTAACTGCAAGCAGTCTTCCCAACGTATCCGTTGCGGATTGGTCGCAGGAAGTTGCCATACTTTATTACGGAGAAAGTGATAAACGTGTACAGGATGGCAGTGTTAAATATAACGGTGTACGTACTATCGAAGGAGAAAAGGGTGACAACACGCTGACATTAAATCTTGGCATTGATACACTAACAGGCGCATCACCTAGTGGTATTGCCCCATCAAATGATCTACAAATACTTACCTCACCGTCGGGTAATAGCACTATTACCCATTCAGCAGGTAAGCTACCGCTAGACGATAGCTTTAAAGATACTCGCCTTTCCGCTTCAGCCAATTGGGAACAACCCTTAGTCAACGAAGGTACTCGTGGGAATATCGGTGCTTCTTTTTCAAAAGAATATGATTATTTACACTTAGGTCTATCGGGTGGTTTGTCAAAAGAGTTAGCGAATAAAAACACTCAATTTTCGGTAGGACTTGCATTTTCTGCGGATACTCTCAAGCCTGTGGGTAATGCACCGATTCCCTTTGCCAATGAAAATGCGACCAAAGGAAGCTCAACCAAATCCAAAAAGACACTGGATGCCATGTTGGGTGTGACTCAAGTCTTATCAAAAAATACCATTCTCCAATTAAATTACGGTGTAAGTGCCGTCAATGGCTATCTCAATGACCCCTATAAATGGGTCAGTCGTGTTAATAACAGAGGTAAAATTATTGAAAACTTATATGAATCACGACCCGATTCTCGAACAGGGCATAATTTATTTGGCGCAATCAAGCAGACGCTTTCGGATTCTAATGTATTAAGTACCTCTGCCAGACTACATACTGATGATTGGGGGATAAACTCCTATACTCTTGATGCAAAATACAGGGTAGGACTGGGCAGTAGGAAAAGTATCGAGCCGCATATACGCTATTACCATCAAAGTGCCGCTGATTTTTATCGACCACAATTAGAGGCATCCGCTACCTTGCCACAATATGCTTCCGCCGATTATCGTTTAGCAGAATTTAATTCCTATACACTCGGTGCAACCTATCGTTGGGGAGGTAAAAATAACCGTGATTGGCGATTGACAGGAGAATTTTATACACAAAAACCAACCACAGTGGCATTAACAAAGGGTCAAGCAGGGTTAGATGCCAATCCTGGTTTTAATGCTGTGATGTTATCAATCGGTGTAAAGTTTTAGCCATGACTCAGGAACATCTAGGCAAGATAAGCTTTGAAACACAAGGATCTGTGATTATTGGTCATTTTTGGGCAATGGCAAATCCCTGTGCTATCTTTATCGAGCATGATGATAATAAGGCGGTTCAACAGGCAATACACCTGATGGCAAATGAAGTATGGCGCATTGAGCAGAAATACTCCCGCTATCGCGCTGGCTCTACTTTAGATATGATTAATAAGTCAAAAGGTTTCGCTATTGCGATTGATAGCGAAACCTATCACCTGCTACAGCTTGCAGACATACTATGGCAAGAAAGTAAGGGGCTATTTGATATTAGCAGCGGTATTTTCCGAAAACTTTGGACGTTTGATAAACAGCAATCCCTCCCGACTCAACAACAAATTGATGAATTATTAACATTCGTTGGCTGGCAACAGATCAAATATGATCAACAACAGATTATCTTACCGCAAGGAATGCAAATTGACTTCGGTGGTATTGGTAAAGAATACGCCGCCGATTTATGTATTGCACTTAGCCCTAATGCCTTAGGTGACAGCGTGTTGGTTAATTTAGGCGGTGACGTTGTTGCCAAAGGTGCGAGAGTCGATAATAGTCCGTGGAAAATTGGCATAGAAACCAAAGAAGGCGGTGGCAAGGTTTGGAAAAAAATTCCACTATCCAAAGGTGCAATCGCAACCAGTGGTGATGTTTATAAATCAATCCTCCACAACGGCAAACGATATGGTCATATCATTAATGCCCTGACAGGCTTTCCAGTCACTCACTCGCCTCGCACGGTCACGGTTGCCGCCCCTAACTGTACAGAAGCAGGAATGTTATCCACACTTGCCATGCTTGAAGGTGAAAATAGCGAGACCTTTTTAGAAGAAAAAGGACGACCTTATTGGGTGCAACGATAAGCCATGTAGGATAAAAGAAATAACCACCAGTATGCACTTTCATATCAGCAATAAACACTTCGCAGTGTTGACCGGTCTCTTGTCTCCATAAAATATATTTAATCAGAATGTTTTAACGTATGCGTCGCAACATCCATAAGCTTACTATTAAAAATAGAAGCAAGGGTAAAAAGGCACTGATAATGGGAGGAATTCCATAGACGATTCCGAGTTCATTTAGCACTCTATTTAATAGGAAGAAGGCAATGCCAACCACGATACCAATAAAAACTCGCTGACCTGTGCCGCCGCTGCGTTGTGAACCAAATAAAAATGGCATAGCAAGAATGAGCATTACGAGTGTGGACATAGGAACGGAGAAGCGTTTCCAATAAGCAAGTTCAAATTTATCTGATTTTAGGGCGTTTTCTTTTTGGTGTTTAATAATTTTCCGCAAGGCACTTCCTGAGAGTTGTTCAGGTTGCATGGCTGCTATTTTTAGGATTTGTGCATCTAATAAATCCGCATCGTTGATTTGCTTGAGGGCTTCTAAATTGACTTGTTTCTCTTCAAATTGAATTTTTTCTACCTGATCTAATTGCCAGCCATTTTTAGTTGCTATCACTGATTTTGCGCGAAGGATTTTATCAAGACCACTACGGTCTGCTTTCATGCTATAGACAGTCACATCGTCAAGTTTTTCCTCTGACCAAACTTTAGCAATATGGATGATATTGTCTTTTTGTTTAACCCAAAGCCCTGCTTCACTGACGAGATAGATATTTTTATTTTTTAAAGTTGCGAGGTAGTTTCTCGCTTGCAAGTCACTGACTGGAACGACCCATTCCCCTACCATAAAGGTAAGTATAGTGAGTAAAACGCCCAATTTTAGCACTGAAAAAATAATACCTCGAATAGAGTAGCCAGCAGCTCGCATGGCGATAAATTCAGAGTTAGCAGCTAAATTACCTAGCCCTAATAAACTGCCGATTAATGTCGCTGTGGGGAAAAATTGATAAAAACGTGCGGGTAAGGTGTAGATCAAATAAATCATTGCCTTGAAGCTAGTGTATTGATCATTGACACTCTCTAGTTCGCCAATAAAGGCAAAAAAAAGATCTAACATCACCAGTGCCAGCCAAGCGACGATGAGACCTTGTAAGGTGGATTTCCATAGATACCAATCCAGTATTTTCATCCCGCTTTACCGTATTGTTTACGCACTAGCCATAAGGCTAAGGCAATAAAAATCAGATGTACCCACCATAAACCGACTGTACTGGGGATTTTTCCATCTTCTAGCATTGATTTACCCGTCATCAATAGATTAGCATAGATGGCGTAGAGCAAAATACCTAATGCCAGTTTTCCAAAACGGCCTTGTCGTGGCGTGGTATAACTGAGCGGAAAGGCTAAGAAAGAAACAACAGGTGCAGAAAGAATAACCGCTAAACGCCAATGCAGTTCCGCTTTACTAGCGGAGGTATCTAGCTCAATTAAGTCTGCGGTTGAGGCAGAGGAAAGTTTGCTTTTATCTGCAATTTTTGAGCTAGGTACACGTAAGCCGTGTTCGCCAAAATGAAAGATAGTGAATTCTTTGCTTTTTAGATCATAGTCATAACGACTACCATCATTAATCTGTAAGACTCGCTCACCGTTTTGTTGATCAACAAAAAGCAGGGCTTTTCTGGCGGTTAATACAATATCTTTGCTATCTGTTCCAGAGTGCATAAAGAAATGTTCCATCACTACGTTTTTTTTATCCATTTTTTCAACAAAAATAGTAAAACGCCGATTGCCCACCTTAGTATGCATAAACTCACCCACAGGGATTCCTGATGCCTCAGGGCGTTGTTTGACTTCTGTTTTTATAGATTGCGTCGTGTGTTCAAGCTGAGGAACAAGGTATAACACCATTACCGCTAGTAATAAGGTCAAAGGAAAGACAAATAGAAAAATCCCCTTATAAAATTGTTTTGGCCCTACCCCTGACGAATGTAAGGCACTGATTTCATTGTCACGGTATAAACGTCCAAAGGCGAGCATCATGCCAATTAATAAAGCGACTGGGATCAGTTGGACTGCCCCATTAATTGAGCCCATTAACACCATTTTTCCTAATAGATCAACGGGCAAATTACCTGCACTAACGCTACTGAGCAAACGCACAAAGGTATTGCCAACAATAATCAATAATAAAACCAGCAAAGTAGCAATAAAGGATTGTAGAATTTCACGTAGTAGATAACGCTGAATAATCATGGCTTATGGTTAGCGTAATAATCAATGCCTGATTCGTCGCTGTTTTTATAGCGTTTATGTGTCCATAGATATTGCGCGGGGAATTCTCTGACCTGTTGTTCAA
>JALVEA010000281.1 GCA_027008665.1 Thiotrichaceae bacterium
TATCAATGTCGCTCCTATTATTAGTCCAGTTAATCATCAAGAGACTCCGATCAACCAGGCTTTTAGTCTTAAGATTATTGCAAGCGATTCTAATGGCGATTTAATTCAATATAGTGCCGATGGTTTACCTAATGGTTTAGGAATTGACCGTTTTACGGGTGTTATTTCAGGGGTACCTTCAAAATTAGGAAATTATAGTGTCAATATAACGGTATCAGATGCAAAAGGTATGAAAAGTGAAATCATCATTCCGTGGAAAGTCACAGGTAAATTAAAAATTTTCCCCATTGAGAAACCACCAAAGTATGTTGGTAAAAAAATCCGTTTTGATGCTAAAACCAATGGTGATGGTAATCTCCAATATAATTGGCAATTTGGCGATGGTACAAAGGAGACAGGTTTCTCTTCTAACCCTCGTACCTATCATCGTTTTGATAAAGCGGGCAGTTATACCGCAACGTTAATGGTTAAACAGGAAGATGGGCAGATCAGCTATTCTCAGTTTATTCAGGCAATATATAATGTTCATCCAGATAATAATGCTAAGGCAAAAAGCTCGATGAGTATTGTTTTTGATACAAACTCCGAAACAGGTCATATTTGGAATGTGAACCCTGATAATAATAGTGTCAGTGGCTTTAATATTGCTTCACAGAAAAAAGTGGCTGAAATTGAAGTCGGCAAACAACCTCGCTCACTTGCCTTTGCCCCTGATGGAACAATATGGGTTAGCAATAAAGACTCATCAACCATTAGCATTATTGACCCTGGTAGTAAGCAAGTGATTGAAACGATTAATTTACCTCATGCGGCACAACCTTACGGTATCGTCTTTTCTAATAAGGATAATATTGCCTATATTGCATTAGAAGCGACGGGGAAATTGCTTAAAATAGATGGAGAAACTCATCGTATTATTGCAAGCCTCGATGTGGGGCTTAATGTCCGTCATATTAGCATCGATGCAAATGAGGATACGCTTTATATTTCGCGTTTTATCACTCCTGCTTTACCCAATGAATCGACACTATTACCTGAAACAAAAATCGGTGATATTGATTATGGAGGTGAAATTATTGTTGTTAATATTGAAAATTTTCAAATAAATCACACCCTTATTTTAAAACATAGTGAACGAGCAGATACTGAGCAAAGTGCTCATGGCATCCCCAATTATCTAGGAGCCGTGGCTATTTCCCCTGATGGCTTGAGTGCATGGGTTCCCTCTAAGCAAGATAATATCAAGCGGGGTCAAATGCGTAATGGTTCCCCTCTGACTTATGAAAGTATGCTCAGAAGCATTAGTTCAAAAATAAATTTGCTCACTCAGCAAGAAGAATTAAACCAACGTATTGATCACGATAATGCGGGTATTGCAAGTGCCGCTGTTTTTGGTAAGTATGGGAATTATCTTTTTGTAGCGCTTGAAGGTAGCAATGAAATTGAGGTTATTGATGCCTATGAAAATGAGGTATTGCACCGATTTAAAACAGGACGTGCGCCACAAGGATTAACCTTATCCCCTGATGGTTTGCGACTTTATGTGCATAATTTTATGGATCGCAGTATTAGTGTTTATGATTTATATCGCTTCATTTATTCTCGCCGTGAAAATATAGATAATATCCCCTTAGTAACTACCTTCCATACTGTCACCCACGAAACTTTATCCAATAATGTCTTAAAAGGTAAACAGCTATTTTACGATTCATCAGACTCACGTTTAGCAAAAAATCAATATATAAGCTGTGCCGCTTGCCATAATGAAGGAAAAGGCGATGGTCGTATTTGGGACTTTAGTAGTGCAGGAGAGGGGTTACGTAATACTATCTCTTTAATCGGTCATGGGGGAACTGCACAAGGACCTCTGCATTGGACTGCCAATTTTGATGAGGTACAAGACTTTGAAGGACAAATAAGAGGAGCCATGCAAGGAGGAAGTGGTTTAATGCAGGATAAGGATTTTAGTTCTGGCTCACATTTCCAATCATGGGGAGACCCTAAAGAAGGATTAAGTGAAGATTTAGATAATTTAGCTAGCTATATTGCTTCACTCAATAAAACACCTGATAGTCCTTTTAAAAATGCAGATGGCTCTCTTAGTGCAGATGCCCAAGCAGGAAAGCGATTATTTATTAGCAAAGGCTGTGATGATTGTCATTCTGGAAAACATTTTACCGATAGTGCTAAGGATAATTTACATAATGTTGGTACAATTAAGGTCAGTAGTGGACAACGCCTAAATGCTGAGCTAAAAGGATTTGATACCCCCACCTTAAAAGGCTTGTGGATGACTGCTCCTTATCTTCATGATGGTTCTGCCAAAACATTACAAGAGGCGATTGCCTTAATGCAAGATGATGAGGGTGTTCCCATTGAGACCACCGCTAAAGAGCGTGATTTATTAGCAGCTTATATTTTATCACTAGATGACAAAGAAACACCTACTACCACTAAGCATCAAGCATCAAAAAGTAGCGGGGCTTTATCGCCAGCTCTTCTTTTATTGTTCTTAGTAGTTTTCTATAATCAACTTTGCATCAAACG
>JALVEA010000282.1 GCA_027008665.1 Thiotrichaceae bacterium
CCATCCAATGACGGGTGATAAAGTGCCTATTTGGGTTGCTAATTTTGTTTTGATGTCCTATGGCTCTGGGGCAGTGATGGCTGTGCCTGCACATGATGAGCGTGATTGGGAGTTTGCGACTCAATACGGTATTGAGATTAAACAAGTCATTGATGCTGCCGATGGTGAATCTGTTTCGGTGACTGAGGGGGCGTATACTAAAAAAGGTGTCTTGATTAATTCAGGTGAATTTAGTGGTTTAAGCTCAAAACTCGCTTTTGATGCGATTGCAGAAGACCTTACCAATCAAGGCAAAGGGCATAAAACGGTTAATTATCGTTTACGTGATTGGGGTGTGTCACGTCAGCGTTATTGGGGTTGTCCGATTCCGATTATCTATTGTGATGATTGCGGTGCAGTGCCTGTACCTGAGGAAGATTTGCCCGTTGAATTGCCAACAGAGATTGAGTTTGATGAAACAGGGGGTTCGCCGATTAAGAAAATGCCTGAATTTTATCAAACCACCTGTCCATCCTGTGGCAAGTCTGCAAGGCGTGAAACCGATACCTTTGATACTTTTTTTGAATCATCATGGTATTACGCACGTTATACGGGGGTTGATAATCATCAGTCAATGCTGGATAAACGGGCGGATTATTGGTTGCCTGTTGATCAGTATATCGGTGGGATTGAACATGCGGTATTGCATTTATTGTATGCACGTTTTTTCCATAAACTCATGCGTGATGAAGGTTTAGTTTCCTCTGATGAGCCATTTAGCAAGCTATTAACACAGGGCATGGTATTGGCAAATACTTATTATCGAGAAAGCGATAATGGTGGGCGGAACTGGATTGCACCTGATCAGGTGGATGTTCAGCATGATGTGAAAGGTAAGGCAATCAGTGCAACCTTACGTGCAGATGGTCAAGCTGTGTTCTCCGATGGCATGAGTAAAATGTCTAAGTCTAAAAATAATGGGGTTGATCCACAAATGCTGATTGATCGATATGGTGCAGATACCTTGCGTTTATTTTCCATGTTTGCCGCCCCACCTGAGCAAAGTATGGAATGGTCGGATTCAGGGGTAGAAGGTGCTAACCGTTTTTTAAAACGTTTATGGCGACAAGTACAAGAGCATATTGCATCAGGTACTCCCGTTGCATTGGACACTAAAAATCTCTCTACGCAACAGGCGGATTTGCGTCGTAAATTGTATTTAACACTACAAAAGGTCACCGACGATATGGCACGTCGTTTTACCTTTAATACTGCCATTGCAGCTAATATGGAACTTCTTAATGATGTTGCTAAATTTGATGATAAAACTGAGCAGGGAAGGGCGCTTCGACAGGAAATATTTAGCACTGTTATTTTAATGCTATCACCTATTGCGCCACATATTTGTGAAGCATTATGGAAGAGTATGGGTAAAACTTCACTCTTGATTGATGAAAGCTGGCCGCAAGTTGATGAATCCGCTTTGGTGCAAGAAAAGATTGAATTAATGGTGCAGGTCAATGGTAAATTACGCGGTAAAATTACCGTTGCTGTGGATGCAAAAGATGAGGAAATTAAGCAACAGGCGCAAGAATCTCATAATGTAAAACGCTTTATTAAAGAGAATCTTGCGGATAAATCAGTGCGCAAGGTGATTATTGTTAAAGGGCGTTTGGTTAATATTGTTGTGGCGTAAGTCTTTAGGTCGGAATAGCCAGTTCTTCCAATGACCAACGCGGTCTTGGTTGAATAATAGCCTCTTCGGCCTGTCCAGCCTGTAAACGAATTGCACCTGCATAGGCAATCATGGCACCGTTATCGGTACAAAACTCAAGGCGTGGAAAATAAACTTCAGCCCCTAATTGCTGTAATTTCTCCCGCAAGCGTTTATTCGCACCGACTCCCCCTGCGACCACTAAACGCTTACCTTTGACAAACTTCAATGCTCGCGTGCATTTAATAAATAAGGTATCAACGACGGCTTCTTGAAAAGCGTAGGCAATATTGGCCTGTGCCTGTTTGCTTTTATCGGATTTATTCCAAGTGGTGAGGGCAAAGGTTTTAAGACCACTAAAACTAAAGTCTAAACCTGGGCGATTAATCATTGGGCGTGGAAATTGATAAGTCCCTGCTTCTCCTTTTTCCGCTAACGCCGCTAAAACAGGGCCGCCAGGGTAGGCAAGCCCTAGCATTTTCGCCGTTTTATCAAATGCCTCTCCCACTGCATCATCTAGTGATTCTCCTAAAATTTTATAATCACCGATGGCTTTAACATCAACTAATAAGGTATGCCCACCTGAAACTAGCAAAGCAACAAAAGGAAAGGAGGGGGGATTTTTTTCTAACATGGGAGCCAGTAAATGCCCTTCCATATGATGCACTGCCACAGCGGGAATATTTAACCCCCAAGCCAGTGAGCGACCGATAGATGCCCCGACCATTAAAGCACCCATTAAACCCGGCCCTGCGGTGTAGGCAATGCCCTCTAAATCTGACAGGGTTAAATTTGCCTGTGCTAAGACTCCCTTAATTAAAGGTGTGGTTTTACGAATATGATCGCGTGCG
>JALVEA010000283.1 GCA_027008665.1 Thiotrichaceae bacterium
CATACGAAAGCCATTTATATGACTACCAAAACCTGTTAAAGGGACGACACAAATCCCTTTTGAACCCATTAACTCATAGGCAAACTGAAAATCAGCAGAGATCGACCCTGCTTCTAATTGGTCTAAGAAAAGTCGCACTGCCTTATTTTTAGCATCCAGTTTTCCGTGTGGTAAATCTAATAACTCCACCACATAATAGAAAACACCTTTGGGTTTATTGATTCTTATTTGTGGGATTTTTGAAAAAAATTCAGTTGCCTCATCGGCACGGCGTTCATATTTACGAATACGTGAAGCGAGATAAGTTTCATATTCAGGATGAGAATATAAATGCGGTAAAATGACTTGTGGCAAAGTGGTAGAACAAACTTCCAGCATTTTAGCCAGAAGAATCATCTTGACATAATCACGAAAATTTTCATCTTTCTCTGCATTATAAATCTCTACCCAGCCACAACGAGACCCGGGCCATGGTATATCTTTGCTGATACCTTTTAAGCTTAATCCTGGTACATCACCTATAATTTCATGCAAATAGGTCATTTCCACACCGTCAAACGTCATATGATGATAGATTTCATCAAAAATCAAAAAACAATTGTGCTGTTTAGCAATATCAATAATTTTTTCTAGCGTTTCACGCTTATAAACACTGCCTGTTGGATTGTTAGGATTAATCACCAAAATAGCAACGACACTGTCATTGTATTTCACCTTATTTTCAATTTCTTCAAGATCAGGCTCCCAGTTATTTTCAGGGTCTAAAGCATAAGAAATAAAATCACAACCTGCATGCATAGCTTCAGCAGTAGCATGAGAAGGATAAGTTGGAGAAGGTACCAGTACACGCACTTCACGCGGTAGATTATTGATGATTTTATTAATCGCCTCTCCCAAGCCATTAAAGAATAAAATATCATCAATAGTACAAATTTTATCACTAGAAAAATGTTGCAAAACAAATTCACGCGCCTCAACAAAACCCCGTGAATCCGTATAGGCAAAGCTTTTATCATCCGATATTTTTTCTTGAGTAATTGCTTTCATCCAATCAGGCACCGCTTCACCTGCCGAAATAGGATCACCAATATTTTCCCAGACCATTGAAAAATCACCCAACTGTTCCAATTGTTTACCAATTAAAACAACTTCTCTAATCGGGTAGCTTAATAAAGCACTATCTGCACGTAGTAGGTTTTTCCTCACAATATCACTCTGCTTTTTTTAGTTGGTTGGATTAAAATTATTAGGAAAACTATAGCATGGATTGTATTAAAAATTGGAATACAGTAGCGTACTGTTTATAAGCAGACGGTAGATAAGGTGTTAATAGAAAGGAGTGAGCAGATTAAAACTGCTAAAAAAACAAAGATTCTCAAAGAGGATATTTAAAAGCATAGAAATTTATAAAATTTTAATAACTAGCAAGCAATAACCCCTTGATATTAGGCGTTAACTTTCTAATAATATCAGGATCATTGCGTGTTTTTGCTAATAGAATAACCCCTTCAAAATAAGCTAATAAAGCATCAGCACTATTATCGGGATCAATATCACTAATATCTCCCGCATCTAATGCTTGTTGTAAGGTGTTTTTAAACAGTTGTTTCATCTTTTCAAAAGTGCTTTCTAATTTTTGTCGTAAAATCTCATCGCGTGTACTCATTTCTAACGCAAGATTTCCAATTGGACAACCTAAAACATGATTGCACTCATTTTTAGACTGCATTTGTAGTTGGTACATCGTTTCAAGAAAACGTGTAAAACGTTCTAAAGGAGGAATATCTGATGCAAACGAAGGGTCTAAAATAGCATTTTTCGCCTGTTCATTTTGTGCGTCAATCATTGCAAGTACAAGCTCTCTTTTAGAAGCAAAAAAGTGGTAAAAACTCCCCTTTTTAACCCCTGCATGATTGCAAATGGTTTGAACACCGACATCGCTATAGCTACTAGCGTAGATTAACTCGCTAGCACTTTGAATAATTTTTTCTCGTGTGTCATGACTCATGTAAATCATATTAATTTAGAGTGCGTTAAAATACAAATTTAACGCACAATCCCTACCCTTTACATTTGATCATTTTCTAAATTAAAGGTATCAAAAAGAATTTCAGTGGCAACCATATAAGCACCGTGATGAACGGCATCAAAAATATCTTTATCCTCAAAACCAAAATCACGCAATTGTTGCACCTCCTCTGCTGATCTTGAATGTGCATCATCGGTTGCTTTTAAGACAAATTGAAGCATTGCCATATCCGCTTCTTCTAAAGGCGCGCGCGTTGTGTCTTCTTTTAGTGCTTGAATATCCTCTATACTTAAACCATTTTGCAACAAGATACCTGTATTCAAATTAACACAATAATCACAGCCTTTATTAGCAGATACCAATAAGCGAATCAGTGCTAATAGCAAATTGGATAATTTAGGATGTTGCATACTGTAACCAAGATAGCTCCATTGTCTTTCCATTGCCACAGGATTGACGCTATAAAGATTCATCGCATTGGGGATAAAACCAAAAGCATCCGAGACTTGTTGA
>JALVEA010000284.1 GCA_027008665.1 Thiotrichaceae bacterium
GGGACAAATGCTTTTTTATGTTTTAAAACAATCGTATTTGTTCCTATCAATCCAAGGTTCACATACCATGTAATTAAGCATTCCCAAGCTGCTCCTCCACCTGATAAACTCCCTTGGCTACGACCTCCATCATTCGTTGATAGAAAAATATCCCTAAGATTGTCACCTAATGATTGTAATGTCATAAAGGTAGGTTGATCACCAATAATACTAGCGGCTTTTTCTTTCCAATGGCTATTCCAACAAGATTGAAATGTTCTCATCTTAAACAGATCCCTAACCACTGCTTCTCGATAAACTTCTAATAGTTGCATTATGATTCCTTTCGTTGTAGCGATAAAAGAACGATCAAATTTTTCTCATACAGCAGTAACCCCTGGATTTTTCCATACCCATTCGCTAGACTTTCTTACGTTGCAAACTAAACCATGAAGGATAAATACGAATGAATTATATAGAGTTGTTCGCGGGCTGTGGTGGTCTTTCTCTGGGTCTAAAATCAGTGGGGTTTGAGTTAGTACTTGCTAATGAATTATCTCCTATGGCAAGCGAAACCTTTGCTTATAATTTTTTTCAAGAAAATTTAGCAGAACAAACATCGACTCTATTTAAAGATAATAAACCGTTAAAAATAAAATGGTTAAGTAGTAATTTTCCGTTAAATCGTATACAAGATAGATTGCGTGAAGACCCTAGAACTTTTTTAGAGTACGGTCAAGGATTTTGTGATTTTTCATCGATTAAGGATTTAAAAGGTAGCCTTATCGTTGGTAATATTATTGAGGTTAATAAATGGTTAGCAGAACAACCAGAACATTTACAGTTTATAAAAAATGGATTCGGGACAGGAGAAATTGATCTTGTTTCAGGCGGGCCACCTTGTCAAAGTTTTAGCATGGCAGGTATGCGAGAATTATCTAACAAGAGAAATACGCTTCCTTGGGAATTTGCTAAATTTGTAAAAAATATTCAGCCCAAAATTGCCTTATTAGAAAATGTCACAGGGATTTTGCGTCCTTTTAAAGTAGAAGCAAAATCCTATTATGCATGGTTTGAGGTTGCTAAATCTTTTGCAAAAATTGGCTATATTCCTTTATGTTTACATATTAATGCTAAATATATTGGTATTGCACAAAATCGTCCTCGTTTTATTTTACTTGCTATTCGCTATGATATTTTTGAAAAAATAAAGTTTAGTTTTAATTCTTATGAGAAAAAACTATTCAATCGATCTAAATATTTTTATGACCAAGTAATATTAGGTAAGCCTGTTAAATACGGTTTATTATCTTATTTCGATATTAACAAGGATGAAGATTTTCTGCATTTTAAACATTCTTTTCTCAATCATCTTGTTAAAGCTCCTTCTAGACATAGTAGCGTTGAAGAAGCGATTGATGATTTACGCACTAATAACAACACTCCATCACCTTATATAAAAAAATTAAATAAATATTTTAAGTCAAAAATAAAATCAACAGATATTAAAAATCATGACTATAGAAAAAATACACCTTTAGTAAAATCTCGATTTAGAATTTATCAAATTTTAAATCAAGTCAGTCCTACAACACAACGAGAGGTTAAAGCTTTATTAAGAAGCACGATAGATTATTTGTCAGATACAACCTTGAGTGAAATGTTAAATTATACTTATCTAAACAACAAACAAAAATTAGTTAAATTAAAAGATAAACAAATACTTAATAGCTATCTTGTGCAACATAGAACCAAAAAACAAACACAAAAAGCACTTATTGCAAAAAAACCTGCTCCCACTGCTTTATCTATTGCAGATGATACCTGTCACTATCACTCAGAAGAGATAAGAACATTAACAGTGCGAGAAATGGCAAGAATTCAGTCATTCCCTGATAATTTTATTTTTAGATCAAAAGTCACAACAGGAGGAAAAATGAGACGTTTTGAAGTGCCTCAATATACACAAGTAGGAAATGCAGTCCCTCCTTTGTTAGGACGTGCATTAGGTTTAACTGTTAAAAATTTACTTCAAAAAATACCGAATAAAAATTCATAATAAATGAGACAATTTGCAATGATCCCAAACTCAATCAGATGATTTATAGATTTAAGCCATAAAAAAACCGTCATTAAATAATGACGGTTTTTTCAATTTTAATCTGTATTGATCTTACAGATTAGCTACTTTAAGGCAGGCATTGGCACTGGAACAAGATAAATCTTTTACTCTATTGCTTCTGATGCCTCAGGACGACTGATTGCACCTTCATCATCTTCATCGCTATCCCCTGTTCCAATGCTTTCTTTAGGGGCGATAACCTTAGGTTCTGTTTCGCCTTCTTTATTGGCAACGGCTACTTTAACCACGGCATCAATATCTGAGTGTAAATGAACGCCTACTTCATAATGACCAATGATACGAATCGGACCATCGGGCATACGAATTTGTTTACGTTCGATCTCAATGCCAGCTTCAATAATTGCGTCAGCAATTTCATGATTGGTGACCGAACCAAATAATTTACCTTCTGGTCCTGCATTAGCAATGATTTCAAGTGATAATTTTTCAATTTCAGCACAACGTTCTTTAGCGGCGGCAATGACTTTTGCTTCTGCCGCTTCTAATTCAGCACGAATTTCTTCAAAGGCGATTAGATTACTTTTAGTCGCTATTTTAGCTTTACGTTGTGGAACGAGATAATTACGTGCATAACCTGCGCGTACTGCAACAATATCGCCTAATGCGCCTAAGTTTTCGATTCTTTCCATTAAAATGACTTGCATGGTTTTTACCTATTTTCTTAATCAAGACGATTAAAGAACAAAATTTCTTTGATCATCTCTTCAATTTAATTTTGATCTGTTTTGGCAATTTTAGCGCGAAAATCTATGAAATTATCGATAATGCCAAACGTTGCTAATAAAACAAACATTTGAGGCAACAGGACAAGGATAAGGACAAAAAGTAATACATACAATGCCACTAACCAGCCTGCTCCCATTTTAAGTTGATATACAACGCTATGTGCAATGGCAATACCTTGTAGCATAAAAATACCAATGGCAATGATCAGTATTTCTACTGCTAATGTACTACCTACTACAATGGCGAGCACAATACATAACACCATCACTAAGGCGGGTATTTTGCCAATACTTAATTCACGAAATTCCTTGCCAAAACCACCTGGGTTATAAAGCATGGCTTGCCAATGGCGCGCAAGTAATAAGGCTAATGCAACCGTAATGGCTATTGCCGCAGTAAACACAGCGGTCATCCAATCCGCCATACCTTGAAGCAGTTTATCAGCTTCGGTACTACTTAATTGATAAGCCTCTTGTAAAATAGGCTTAAATTGTTCGAGCGTTGCTTGCCAGAATAATGCAGGTTCTGGCTCATAAAGATGGAATAATAAAACGCCTGCAATACTAACTGTTAAAAGTGCTTGTAAAGTGCGTTGCCATGAGCCTGTTTGTGCCAGAAAGCTAGCGAAAAAAACAATCGGTAGCCAGCCTATCAAACCTGTGCTTATTTCAAGTGATTCATCTCGGAGGTAGGAGGCTATTGCTAGTACCGCACTACCTAATAAGGTGTATATCAGACCTTCCTGCCAGCTAATTCTAAGCGTAATCAGAGCAACGGCGGCCCCACTGAACAACCCAACAGGGGGAAGTATCAATGATAGCAAAGTGGACAGGATAATAAAAAATGCTGCTTCTTTGCGACCTGCCATTATAAAGCTGGCCATAATGCGTTCTTCTTAGTTATTTATGTTGATCGGTATAAGGAAGCAGAGCTAAAAAACGAGCGCGTTTGATAGCTGTTGCTAACTGACGTTGGTATTTTGCTTTTGTTCCTGTAACACGACTTGGTACGATTTTGCCTGTTTCTGTGATATAGGCTTTTAGTGTATCAAGGTCTTTATAGTCTATTTGTTTTACGCCTTCTGCGGTGAAGCGGCAAAACTTTTGACGACGAAAATTGCGTGACATAGTTTGACTCCTTAGTAATCGACTAACGTTTATTGCGTTGATTGCGTGCTGGACGTTGCTCTTGCTTTTCTTTACTCAATAAAGAAGCTTCAGTAAAGGCTTCATCAGTACGGATGGTAAGATTACGCAAAACCGCATCATTAAAACGGAATAAACGTTCTAGCTCGTTCAATGCATCGTTATTGCATTCAAGGTTCATTAATAAATAATGGGCTTTATGCAGTTTATCGATAGGATAAGCCAAAGGACGACGACCCCAGTCTTCTAGTCTATGCATATTTCCCTCGCTGTCGCCGACTACTTTTTTGTAGCGCTCGATCATTGCAGGAACCTGGTCGCTTTGGTCAGGATGGATCAAAACAACAATTTCGTAATGTCTCAATGTAAATCTCCTTCTGGATTAAGACAGCCCTATCGTCAGAATTAACTCTGTTGATAAAGCAAGGAGGGGCATAATGCCCACAAGACGCGCGATTATCGGGGAGCATGGAATTAATGTCAATGTTAGATTGTATGATTAAGTAGAAGGATACAATAAATTTAATATTTCGCTCGTTTATTTTATTAAATTTATTATGACTTCCTGTTTACAAAAGATATTCAAATCAAAAATTACTCACTCGTTGTAACATTTTTAACTAATAACAAAAAAGAAAAATAAAATTGATGCTCTACACTATACATTACTACTAGAAGTTCAAAATAATTAAGGAGAAAAATGAACTACTCTTTTGTACTTATTGAGCAAAGCGATAAAACAGGAAAAGACATTGAGACTTTTCTTCAGCAATCCTGTCCAACTGCAGCTCTTAGGCGTATTGATGTTGCTTTTTCAAGTCATCAAGACATACCTCAAACACATATTGCTTGGTCAAGCTTTGATATTATTTTAATTGATTGCTCTGTTTCATTAGAGCACGGTATTAAAGCTTTACAGATTCTAAAATGGAAAACCCCAAAAGTTCCAGTGATCCTTTTAGGTAATCAAGCAGAAATAAAAACAATAGCATTACAAAAAGGTGCTAGTGAATCGTTTATATTTCAAGACTCATGGGCAAATCTAGCCACAAAAATTAATACCTTAATCAATCTAAAAAACCATCTTAAACTCCTCCACTTTCAACTTGATGATTGGTCTTTATTAGAGGTTTTACACAATGGCGAGAATTCAATTGTATACAAAGCTATTAACAAAGAAGGTAAACAGGCTGCTATCAAGCGTTATAAATATAAATTAAATCATTTAAGTGAAGAATACATTGAGAAGTTTTTATCAGACTTACAACAATTTAGTAAAATAAAAACACCCAGATTAGTTCAAATATACGACAGCGGTATCAGTGGAAATGCACTTTATCAAGTAATGGAATTGATGCCACGAGGTTCGTTGAGTGATTCCTTAAAGGCATACCCGCGCTTGCCCTTACCTCATGCACTCACTTGGTTTGTTGAAATTGTTTACGCTTTACATATTGTACATGAGGCTGGACTTTTACATCGTGATTTAAAAACAGATAATATTATGCTACGTGACGATGGTTCTTTGGCTTTAAATGATTATGGCACAGCGACTAGTTTATTAGTTAAAGCAGGTTTTATGACAGAAGAAGAAATTTACTGTACCCCTTCTTATGTCAGCCCTGAACGCGCATTAGATCGACCCTCAGGAGTGACTTCAGATATCTACAGCTTGGGTATTATCTTTTATGAATTATTAATGGGAGATAAGCCTTTTCATGGCTCTAGCTCAATGGAATTAATGATGCAACACGTTCTAGCTCCGATTCCTACTTTTCCAGCAGAGTATGCGGACTATCAATCTTTGCTTGATAAAATGCTCGCTAAAAATGAAACACTTCGATTGCAACGTGTGATTGATGTGGCTAGTTATCTTGGGGGGTAAGAATAAGGAGGCTTCTCAAGGCTTTTCTATCTTTTCTACCCATAAATTAAGACCTTTTTCTATATTTGCCATTGCAACACGAAATGCTCTTTCGTCTTTACCAACAGGGTCAACAATTTCACGATTATTTAACCATTTACCAATTAAATGTACTTTTCCAGTTGTACCCATAAATTTTGCTCTAAGGTATTGATTATGCTGATGTTCCATCGTAAGAATAAGATCGGCATCAGCAAGCATATAATGATCTACTTGCCGAGCAAGGTGTGTGCTAATATCAATCCCCCGCTCTTGCATAATATAAACAGAATGAGGATCAGCAGGATAACCCACCATCGCAGCAATCCCAGCCGATGAAACATTGACATGCGGTAATTTTGCTTGCAACAACCCTTCCCCCATTGGGCTACGACAAATATTACCAATACAAATAATTAAAATATTCTTAAACATTGGATAATTCTAAAATTGAGAGTTATAGACTTTGCATATAAATAATTTCTGGAATCGGTGGCTTTATCCCCGCTAGACGAGGCTAAAGGACTCGATTCCGAAAAAATTTAATGACTTGAAACTTCCTTAATACGTTTAAGGGTGGTGCTAACTCTTTGTTGGAGTATATCAATACGTTTGACAATATCATCGTCAACAGAACTAACTTTATCTTTAGCAAAATTAAGTTCATGGGCTAAATTCAAGGCTGTAATCACTGCAATACGTTCAGAACCAATTATTTTTCCAGAGCGACGGATCTCACGCATGGTTTCATCAACCTGCTTTGCTGAAGAAATCAAAGAAGGTTGTGCTCCCTCAGGGCAAGCGACTACATAATCTTTGCCAAGAATTCTTATAGTAACAGGCGTAGGTTTATCGTTTTTTTCTTCACTCATAATAAATTAGTTTATTTAAAATTGAAGGATGCCTTTTTAAAATAACGACTCATGCTTTATCCATTGATTTCAAACGACTAATCATAGATTCCACTTGCGCTCGAATTTTATCATTTTTACCATATAACTCAGCTCGTTCTTTAAGTAACTGTTTTTCTCTTTCCTTAAGCAAACTATTTTCTTCAAATAATTTTTCTGTAGCAAATAACAACGCATTAAGCGTCTCTTCCAAACGAGAAATTTGTTCTTTGAGAATTGAATCGGTCGAGTGATTTTCCATAATTAGTTTGCTTAAAGGGGGAGTCAGCTAAAAGATTTGTCTATTAAACAACCGTTAAAACAATAGAGGTAAAAAATGCATAATGCTAGTATAGCTGATCTTTTAAATAAAACCAAAATCAGATGAGTAATGCTATGCAGTTCCTAGAAATACAGAATATATTGACTAAAATTAACTCAATTAATGATGTAGCAGATAGTCATGGTATTGCCTGTGGCATGTTGGTTGCTAATACAACAGCCGATAAAATGGTTTGGATTAAACAACTCATGGGCGAAATAGAAGAAGATATCCTGCCACCTGCTGAGGTCATTGAATTAATGGGAGGTTGGTTTGATGAGATAAAAAACCAACTACAAGATAGCCATTTGCGCTTTGAATTGTGTTTACCAGAGGATGATCAACCACTAGAAAAAAGAGTCTGTGCTTTGCAAGAATGGTGTCGGGGCTTTATTTTAGGAATTGCAATCAGCGGCGTAAAAGACTTTGGTAAATTACCCGAAGACACACAAGAATTAATAACTGATTTCTCTCGTATCGGTGCAGAAGAAGAATTTGATCTAGATAATATCGACGAAGCTGAAATATCCTATACCGATATTGCTCAGTATGTTCGTATTGGTGTTTTATTAATTAACGAAGAACTACAACCACTCCAAAGTACCTCAACAAACATACATTAATATATTTCAAAAATCGCCTAGGTTAAAATAATTGGGGGCAGAATAAAATTTTATTATTACTAAATTTTATTCGGTAATGCGTGTGTCTGGCGTGGGATAAAATATAACCGTTTAAACTCAAACGTCATTTATTAGCCTATTATTTGATGGTCTTGCACTGTTTTAGTATTTACTGGGTACAAAGAAAATATCGCTAAAGCTTTTCAAGATCATTAAATAAACTCCATCAACAAATTGTAAAAAAATCATAGGGAGAACATTATGTTACAGTTTTTACCCGTTGCAGATACACATATTATCGCTGTTCGTGCCTCTGGCAAATTAAGCCATGAGGATTATCAAAATTTTTTACCTCAACTTGAAGAAAAAATAGCCTCAATAGAGCATCCTTCTATTTTGCTTGAGTTGGATAATTTTTTAGGCTGGGATTTGGAAGCCGCTAAGGATGATCTTCATTTTGTAATGCAACATAATCGAGATTTTGAGCGAGTGGCGATTGTTGGCGATAAAGCATGGGAGCATTGGATGGTCGCCATGGTAAAACCCTTTTTACCCTCTAATAATGCCCATTATTTTGATCGTGAAGCACTCAAGCAAGCATGGTCTTGGTTGCGCGAGCCAACCCAACAACGCAAGGCTGCCGAACAATTAACACCGTATCAGTCCATCGTTGTTGCGGTAGATTTTTCTCTTTACGCCCAACATGCAGCCAGACGTGCCTTAGAGTTAGCCGATTTTTACCAAGCGCCACTGACTTTTTTGCACATTACCGAAGAAATTTTGCCTTATTATGGCGATGCCATGATGCCTTATCCACTTGAGCCTGAGTTATTAGAGGAACAAAACAAGCAAAAGATTGAGGCGGCTAAACAGCAGATGGAAGGATTTATTAAGATGCTACCAGTCAGCGATAAAATATCCTTGCACTCACGCGTTATTAGCGGTGATGTAGAAACTGCAATGCTGTCTTTTATCGAAGCGCAACAGGTTGATCTGATGGTGTTTGGTGGCAAAAAGAAAACAACATTGGATAAATTATTAGGCTCTGTGCCACACTATATCCAGAACCATGCTAACTGTGATGTTTTGGTGACCCCTTTGCAAGAAATGGATAGTTTTAAAGCCTTAAGATCTCATTAAAAAAACAATAAATTTAGGAACTCAAATGAATAAAAATAAGCGTAGCATCGGGCTATATGGTGCAATTTCAATTGGTATTGGCGGCATGGTCGGCGGTGGTATATTTGCGGTCTTAGGTGAAGCGGTATCGTTAGCGCATGGAGCAACAGCGGTTGCTTTCCTTTTTGCAGGAATTGTTGCCTTATTAACCGCCTATTCTTACGCAAAATTATCGGTAGCTTATCAAAACCGTGGCGGTACGGTGTATTTTATCGACAAGGCATTTGGGAACAATCTATTATCTGGTACAGCTAATTTAATGCTTTGGCTCAGTTATTTGGTGACCATTTCTCTATATGCCGTTGCCTTTGCTTCTTACGGTCAAACCTTTTTTAAAGGCACAGCTTGGGGTGATTCCGCTCTACTCAAACATGGTTTAATCACCTTAGCGATCTTTTTGCCTACGATGATTAATTATATCAGCGTTGCCTTTGTGGAAAAGTCCGAAACAGTATTTGTTATTATCAAGCTGGTGTTATTGGTATTAATTGTGATGACAGGGGCTTCTTTTGTCGATGTACAACGCTTCTCCCCTGAGCATTGGAGCGACTCCTTTTCAATTATCGTGGCGGGTATGATTATCTTTGTTGCCTATGAAGGCTTTGAGCTTATCGCCAATGCCGCAGAAGAGATTAAACAACCCGAACGTAATTTACCACGTGCATTTTATGGCTCGGTAATTA
>JALVEA010000285.1 GCA_027008665.1 Thiotrichaceae bacterium
GTCATCAGTGAGTTCCATGCCGTCTGCATTTTTAAGTACATCCAACATTTTAGAAGAATCATACTCGTTCATTTGACAGCCATGTGTTTGGATGAAAATTTTACCTGACATAATTTAAGTCTACTCATTTGCAATGCATTAAATCAAACTTTACATTATCATAGATAGTGCCTGTGAAGTTAAGTAGTATGTTATTGTATTGTGGTAATTCATCCTCTCTGCTTTAGTGCAACTCGCACAAACTGAAGCTTGGACTCCTGCCTATAGATCATAAAAAGTTACCTATGGATAAAAGTAAATCAATGCGTAAACATTGGGATTCCATTTTTTCAAAGACGCAAGATTCAATGATGGGTTGGTATGAACAAGACCCTAAGGCAACATTTGACTTATTGAATCAAATTCAAAATTGGCAAGATTCAACTTTTTTTATTTCGGGTGCTGGAACCTCTGTTTTAATTGATGAATTATTAACAAAAAACACAAAACTAATACTTAATGATATTAGTTGTGAGGCATTAAACACTGTTAAACAACGTTTAGGAAAACAAGCAAAAGAGATTGTTTGGTTATGTCAGGATATTTCTAAACCGATTGAAACCGCTATTCCAGCCATTGATATCTGGATAGATAGAGCGGTATTACATTTTCTAATTGATGAAGAAAATATACAGGGTTATTTCAATAATCTTAAAACACATTTAGCAGTGGGAGGTTATGCTCTTTTTGCAGAATTTTCTCATATAGGTGCTGAAAAATGTGCGGGTTTACCCATTCATCAATACTCAATTGAAGAATTATCTAAACGCCTAGGGACAGCCTTTAAGCTCCTCTCCTCTTTTGATTATACTTTTATTAATCCACACAATGAGGAACGGGCTTATATTTATGCTTTATTTCAGCATGTAGATAATTGATTGAGTTAGAAGCACTCTAAAGCATTTCAGCGTTGCAAACGACGGGTTGCAAACATCATAAAAATAACAATCAAGATAATTAAACCTGTGCCTGCTAGTAGTGCATAATCTTCCATTTGTAAGATAAAAAATAACACACCATAGAGGCTACTAAGTAAGAGAAAAATCATAATAGCGCGTGAAAATCGTCGCAATACCGCCGCAGAATAAAGGGTGATAATGCCAATGGTTGCAGCGGCGGCATAGGCATAAGAGATTAAAAAGGGAAGATGCTCCGATAAAGACACTAGAATAAGATAAAACAGACTTAAAGAGACACCAACAAGAATATATTGGATGCTGTGGATGCGTGTTTTGGTAATCATCTCAAATAAAAGAAAAACAATAAAGGTAAGCCCTATAAATAAAGCCCCGTATTTTACACTGCGATTAATTTTTGTATAAAGAGAGACAGGGGTAAATAAATCAACCCCTGTTGTTAGTGAATATAAATCGTATTTAGGGGCTTCTTTATCCTCCTCAAGCAACCAGTTTTGTGGATAATTTCTGGCTAAATGCGGAATACTCCAAGTAGCTCTGAAACCGTCCTCATTTATTTCAGGTTTATTATTTGGTAATAAATCCCCTTGAAAACTAGGATGTGGCCAACCAGAGATAATGGTTGCCTTGCTTATTTTTCCTAACGGCGCAAAACGAAAGCTACCTCGCCCCTTGAAGGATAATTTAATCCTAAATTCTGGACGTGGATTAAAACGATTCGTCCCTTTCATTGATGCATGAAAGCCAGAGCGTAAAAAATTTTCCAGATTGGTACCGGGTTCTAAGGAAGCACTGGCTTTATCCCAACGTATCGGCGTTGTTTCTGTAATCGCCTTGGTGTCTGATAAACCAATGGCAAGATAGGCGTTATCCCATTCCACCTTGCGGCTGCTTGAACCCTCTGGGGGCAAACTGGAAAGATCAAAAACACCCGTCATGGTGATATCGGCAATATAAAGTAAGGTGCTATAAATACCGCGTTTTCTAAATTGCTCATTAAGATTAGCCTCTATTTTCAGCTCTTCAGGTAAAAGTACGATGGTTTTATTATTGAAAATATCACGACTAATGGTTTTACTTTCACCGTTTTCATCCGTTACTGTATTGGCACTAAAAATATGCTCAATATAAGGAACAACCAATACAGGGCCGACAATGGTTTGTTCTTTAGCCCAACCTTTACTAATATTATCAAGTGTTTGATGATAATACTGATTGCGCTCACTAATAATGCCTTGGGTCATATAAAGGGGAATCAGCATCGCTAATGCTAATAAGGTAATAATAAAAGTACGAAATGTAATCGAATCGGAAATCGCTTTTAACTTATCCATTTAATAGACCTGCTTTGATGGAATATTGAGTACTACTAGTGAGTTTAAGGGCGCTAATGTAGACTAAGCCACATTTTAATAATATAGCTAAATAGTTACCATCCGATTACACATTGAAAAAATATTATTAGCATACAGACTGTGCGAGTTTAGGGAAAAATTAATGAAAGTACTAGGTATAGAGTCATCTTGCGATGAAACGGGAGTGGCAATTTATGATACAAAGCAGGGTTTATTAGCTGAT
>JALVEA010000286.1 GCA_027008665.1 Thiotrichaceae bacterium
ATCAATCGCCTGTTGCCGTTGCGGGCAATCTGTATTTAATAACACGCTAAAAGCGGCGAGGGTATCGGTCATATTAGTGGCATTTTTAAACTGTTGGTAACAGCTTGCATAAATTCCCTCATCACCGATGGTACCAAGATAAGCAAGGCAGATATTTTTAAGACGACGTTTACCAATACTATAAGCATCTATTTTATATTCACCCTTATCTTCTAATTGGGTATAGAGTGTTTCAAAGGATAAGCGCAGGGTCTTTCCGATGGTACTGCGTAGAAATTCACGTACTTGGTGAATCGCCTCAGGATCAGCATTATCCACTGCTTCGGCAATATCAGATTCAGAGGGTAAAGATAAGGCTTCTGCACGTAAGGAATAATCTAAATTTTCATTTTCTAACAGGGCTTGATAAGCATCAATCACCGCAGGATCAACTCCCATCGCCTCACCTTTTGCCCGTTTTTTCAACATTTTTAGCATGATTTTCTGCGCGAGGCGTTGACTTGCCTCCCAGCGATTAAAATCATCAGAATCATATTGCATTAAGAAAATAAGATCATCGAGATTATAAGGATAAACAATACGCACAGGGGCAGAAAAACCGCGCAATAAAGAAGGCAAGGGTTGAGAGTCGATATTAATAAAGGTAAAGCTTTGTTTTGTTTCTCTTAATTGAAGCACACGCGAAGTTCCGCTCGCTTGTGTTTCAGTTTCTAATTGTAAGGCAAATTCTTTACCCTCGGCATCTAATAAACCCATTGCAATAGGGATTAAAAAAGGCTTTTTATGCTCAGATTCAGGGGTTTTAGGACAACTTTGTTTTAATGTGAGGGTACAAGTTTTCGCATCAGCATCATAGAGCATTGAAATATCAACTCGTGGAGTACCTGCTTGATCATACCAATGTTGTAATTGGCTTAAATCTACCTGATTAGCATCTGCCATTGCAGATAAAAAATCCTCTGTAGTAACCGCTTGACCATCATGGCGTTTAAAGTACAAATCCAAACCTTTACGAAAACCTTCTGTACCCAATAAACTATGATACAAACGCACTACCTCAGCGCCTTTTTCATAAATAGTTAAAGTGTAAAAATTATTAATTTCCATAAAAGAAGCAGGACGAATAGGGTGTGCCATAGGCCCTGCATCTTCCGCAAATTGATGAGTACGTAACATGCGAACGTCTTGTATCCGTTGTACGGAACGTGAGTGTAAATCGGCACTAAATTCTTGATCTCTAAAGACAGTCAAGCCTTCTTTTAAACTTAATTGAAACCAATCTCGACAGGTGACACGATTGCCTGTCCAATTATGAAAATACTCATGTCCAATCACGGATTCAATTGACATATAATTTTGATCCGTCGCCGTTTCAGGGCTAGCAAAAACAAGTTTAGAGTTAAAGACATTCAATCCCTTATTTTCCATTGCGCCCATATTAAAATCATCAACCGCTACAATCATATAAATATCAAGATCATACTCCAAACCAAAACGCTGCTCATCCCAAGCCATTGCACGTTTTAAAGACCCCATTGCATGGTCACATTTATCAATATTATGTGCTTCGGTATAAATCTCCAAGGCAATCTCACGCCCTGACTTAGTAGTAAAGGTATCACTAATATGTTCCAAATTACCTGCCACTAGCGCAAATAAATAGGAAGGCTTTGCAAACGGGTCTTGCCATTGTGCAAAATGTTTACCATCCTCTAAATCGCCTTTTTCAACCAGATTGCCATTAGATAACAAAACAGGATATTTTTCTTTATCCGCACGAATCAGGGTAGAATAGACACTCATAACATCAGGACGATCCTGATAATAAGTAATGCGACGAAACCCCTGCGCTTCACATTGTGTACAAAAATTACCACTGGACTTATATAAACCATCTAAAGCAGTGTTTTTATGTGGATAAATACGCGTAATGATTTCTAAGCTAAAATGCTCAGGTGTATCCTTAATGGTTAAGGTTTTATCATCCAACACATAAGCAGACTCTGGCAATAATTCGTTATTGAGCTTAATTCCCTCAAGCTCCAACTCCTCACCTTGTAATTGCAGAGTATATTCCGCATTAGCCTCTGGATTGTATTGATACTGCACCACAGAAGTGACAAGCGTTGACTCCTCATCAAGATCAAAGATTAAATCAATACTTTTTACTTTATAGGTAGGGACAGTGTAATCTTTTAGGTAAATTGTTTTTGCTTCGGTATTTTTCATAAATCATTATTTTTTATTGGGATTAAATTTAGAGAGGCTCTAAAAGGAAGTTTTTTCTCGCGCTGATTCTATCGCTTCTTACTCCCCCTTGTCTAAAAAATGCAGTATCTTGATCTCAAATTCCTCAACTGAGGAGGTTTCAAGTAAGACTAGTAAAATCATTGTTTGGAACTTTCTGATATATCAATACTTCAGACACAATTATGCAGCAATAGCACCATAATCAATAAGCCTTTGATACTCAGGGTGTAATTTAATTGATGTTGGCATTAAAATGAAATGTAAGGGCTTCTTT
>JALVEA010000287.1 GCA_027008665.1 Thiotrichaceae bacterium
GGGTAAAACTGTAACACTGATGGAGCTTATCAATAATATCGCCAAAGAACATAGTGGTCTTTCGGTGTTTGCGGGAGTCGGTGAACGGACTCGTGAAGGAAACGATTTTTACTATGAAATGGAAGAAGGGGGCGTACTCGATAAAGTTGCTCTCGTCTACGGTCAGATGAATGAGCCTCCAGGAAACAGATTACGTGTTGCGCTAACAGGTTTGACGATTGCGGAAAATTTCCGTGATGAAGGTCGTGACGTTTTGATGTTTATTGACAACATTTACCGTTATACCCTAGCAGGAACAGAAGTTTCAGCACTTCTTGGTCGTATGCCATCTGCGGTTGGATATCAACCAACATTGGCAGAAGAAATGGGCGCACTTCAGGAGCGCATTACATCGACTAAAACAGGTTCTATCACCTCATTCCAAGCGGTCTATGTGCCAGCAGATGATTTGACCGACCCATCACCTGCGACAACCTTTGCTCACTTAGACGCGACCTTAGTTTTGTCACGTAATATTGCTGAGCTAGGTATTTATCCTGCGGTTGATCCCTTGGATTCTACATCGCGCCAGCTTGATCCTTTAGTCATTGGTGAAGAACATTATGCCATTGCGCGTGGTGTGCAAGGCGTATTGCAACGTTATAAAGAGTTGCAAGATATTATCGCTATTTTGGGTATGGATGAATTATCAGAAGAAGATAAACAGACTGTTGCTCGCGCTCGTCGTATTCAACGCTTCCTCTCGCAACCATTCCATGTTGCGGAAGTCTTTACTGGAGCACCTGGAAAATATGTTTCACTTTCTGAGACATTAAGTAGCTTTAAAGGCATTCTTGCAGGTGAATATGATCATATGCCTGAGCAAGCCTTCTATATGGTTGGTGGTATTGAGGAAGCAATTGAAAAAGCGGCTAAATCTTAATAATGAGGTAAACAGCTATGGCGACGACAATACAATTAGATGTGGTAAGTGCCGAAAGCTCGCTTTTTTCTGGAGAGGTGCTTGAAGTATTCGCGCCAGGAGAAATGGGTGACCTTGGTATTATGCCGCGCCACTCACAACTTATTACAACATTAAAAGCGGGTGAGTTGCGCTATGTGACAAAAGAAGAGGGTGAAGCTTCTTTATTTGTTGCAGGTGGTGTGATGGAAGTTCAGCCTTCCGTTGTGACTGTTTTAGCCGATACGGCGATACGCGCTAAAGACTTAGATGCACAAGCAGCCGAAGCAGCAAAACAGCGTGCTGAAGATGCTTTACAAGGAAAAGATCCTGAAGATCTTGACTATGAAGCAGTTCAGGCGGAGCTAGATGCGGCAAAAGCACAGATAGAAATGATTCACCGTATTGGAAAAACGCTTAGGTAAGCAATATTTTTTCGACAGGGTGTATTTTTATTGCTGAATATTGGAGAGGTGATCATTAATTGATCACCTTTTTTGTTTTTGTTGTAAAAAAACACTTAAAAGTAGGGAAACAGACAACTTTATGGTAAAAAAGACACCTTTTTTTTGAATGTCGGTACAAATAATACTATACTCCAAGAGCGGATAAACATATATGAGTTACGGATCGTTTGTTCAATCTAATCTTAAAGCAAATATTAACACGTCAAAGGATGTAAATATGAAAAGTGCACATCAATTATCGATTGCAACATTAGTGATGGCTGGTTTCATCGCTACAGGTTGTAGCCAACAGCAAGTTGCTGGTGGCGGTTCTCAACAAGTAGCAGGTGGCTCTCAAGTTGCAGGTGGTTCTCAGCAGGTTGCAGGTGGTTCTCAGGTACAAACGGCACCTACTCCTGAAGTAAAAACTGTTATTAAGTACAAAACTAAAACGGTGGTTAAGGAAGTATGCCGTACAAAATGTCGTAGCAAGCCAGCGCCAAAACCAAGAGGCGGGCATACTCATCCTGCAAATCGTTGTACTAAGTCTATTAGGCATAACCATAAGTTTAATAATCCTCGTCATACTCATAGATATAGTTGTCAAGGTAAGCGTCCTCCTAGAAGACCGCAATCTGGTCATGTTCATCGTGCTATTCCAGGTTGTACCGATTCTTTCCGTCATAACCATAAGTTTAACAACCCTAGACATTCTCATAAATATGGTTGTCGTAAAACTCCTAAGAGAAGAATCTATACCCCAAGACCACCTATTAAAAGATATAATAAGTGGACGCATGGACACCCAGCCAATCGTTGTACTAAATCTATTAGACACACACATAAGTTCCAAAACAGAAATCATACTCATAAGTACAGTTGTCAAGGACAAGTAAGAAGACAAGTAAGACCACCAGTACATGTTCCTAAAATGACTCCTAAAGCTCCAGTTGATGTTTATGCATTACAGCGTAAGTTGAAAGCTAAAGGCTATTATAGAGGTCCTATCGATGGAATCGTTGGTTCTGGTACCCGTGGTGCTTTACAACGTTTCATGCAAAATCGCCGTTAAAAAATTATTTTTTAATTAGTGATTTGCCTGAGATACTTTCAGGATCAAAAAGGATTGAGTGCTTTATTAGCATCCAGTCCTTTTTTTGTGCGTAGTTATTTGGGAGACAATTCCTTAACGCTTACTTAACACTTACAATTTCCTTAAAACTAAGCTATAAATAACAGGGGAGAAAAGTTCGACATTGTATTTTAAAATTTTTCTTCCTGAGTTGTCACTTAACAGGGTTTTTTTATGAAAAAATATTTTTTGCACTATACCGTTAGTTGTATTGTTTTGATGTTACTAAGTTTTTTAACTCCAGCTAATGCGGCTATCTGGAAGTCAGAAAATAAATGGAATGAACAATGGGAAAATACTTATCGAGCATGGGTAAAAAAGAATTGGACTGAAGACTTCTTTATGGATGAGAAGCGACCCATTTATTACAAGTATTCTCATGACTGTGCGGATGCTGTTTACGCGATGCGCCTTATCTTTTCTTATGAACATAAATTGCCGTTTGTTATTCACAACACCATACGCCCTAAGAAAAAACACGGTAAGCGTAATAAAAAACGCATGCGCTATATCAGCAATAACATGAAACGTTGGGATAAATTGCCTGAAGCAAAACGTGTGCGTCGATTCTTAGACTATGTAGCAGATATGACCAGCACTAAGACTTTGGGGATAGATACTTACCCTATTGCATTAAGTGAAATTAAACCAGGTGATATTTATGCCGCCCCTGGGGTACATTCTTATCAAATTGTAAATGTAACAGAAGCAGGTGTGGCAGAGGTGATGTCCTCAACAACACCTAAAGCACCTCGTTTTTTAGATAGAATAGAATCTTTTCCTTTTTATGTTCCAGAGGATACAAAACATTTTCGAGATGGCTATCGTCGTTTTATTCAGCCACAAAACATAAAAAAACCACTTAATAAGCAACCAGGTTTTAGTACTGAGCAATATAAAATTGCAGCCGATGTGAAGCTAAATTATGTACGTTTTACAGATATTATTGCTAGTGCTTTAGGCAAACGTGCCGAGAAACCTGATGAAAAAACATTACGTTTACTCATAGCCCTGTGTATGTATGCAAATGATCGTGCTGTTTATGTTTATGATGCCTTATGGCATTTGCAAAAAATAAAGAAAAAAGGTCGAAAGTGTATGAATCGGATCGAATATGACAGTTATTCGACACCTTCAAGGGATCGGCGTTTAAAGGCCTTCTTTAATGCTGTCGATGCCCATTTTCAAAAAGTATCGAATTATGCTCCTAATACCCAGCCTCAGCGTTGGGCAAGAATATTATTTTCGAAAACACGACCTAGCCCTAAAGATACGAAAGAGCTTAATGATTTTTGTATGGTGCAAATGAGTTTGGGGGAAAAGTATTTTATGCCCTTACGAGAGCTACGTTATAATTTAATGGCAGGTAAACTGGTCTCTAATCCCAATGCGCCTTTAGAATATCGCTGGGGTGTTTATGATCTACAGAAAAATCCTTATAAAACCTCTTGTAAAAGTTATTAATCATTAATATAAAAATATGAAATTACTACCTATTATATTAGCTGCGGGTAAAGGTACTCGCATGGTTTCCGAGTGCCCTAAAGTTTTACATGCGATTGGCGGACAAGCCATGTTGCAACATGTGATTAATTGTTGTAGTGAATTATTGGATGGAGAAAATGATTCAAGCAATATCATTGTGGTTTATGGTCATGGTGGGGAACAAGTTAGAGCGGTTATTGATAATGAATCGATTGATTGGGTCTTACAAGCAGAGCAAAAAGGCACAGGTCATGCTGTTGATCAAGCGCGAGAATTGATTGCAGATGATCATTTAGTCATTATTGCCTATGGTGATGCTCCACTGATTAAAACAGAAACACTGCAATCCCTTTTTGATGGCTTAGCCAATGCTGATTTAACGGTTTTGACCACTGTATTGGATAATCCAACAGGTTACGGGCGGATTGTAAGAAATAAACAAGGTTCTATTGAAAAGATTACCGAAGAGAAAGACGCGACTGCGAAAATAAAAAAGATTACTGAAGTAAATACGGGAGTAATTGCCGCTCATGGTAAAAATTTAAAGCATTGGTTATCGCAATTAAGCCCTGATAATGCTCAAGGCGAATATTATTTGACAGATTGTATCGGTTTAGCAGTGGCAGAAGGAAAAAAGGTTGTTGCGGTTCTCTGTGAAGATGCAATGGAAGTACAAGGAGTCAATGATCGTATTCAACAAGCGAAACTAGAGCGAGAATATCAAAAAAGACAAGCCGAAAAACTAATGTTAGCAGGTGTTTCGCTTGCAGACCCTGCACGCATTGATATCAGAGGTGAATTACAAGTAGGTAAAGATGTTTTTATTGATGTTAATAACGTCTTTATTGGGAATACTACATTGGGTAATAACGTCATTATTGAGTCAGGCTGTGTTATTACAGCCTCTCATATCGAAGATAACGCTCGCATTAAGGCAAACTCAGTGCTTGAAAACGCGTATGTGGGTAAAAATTGTGAGGCAGGACCTTTTGCACGTTTACGCCCTGATGCAGTTCTTAAAGAGAATGCAAAAGTTGGGAATTTTGTTGAAATAAAGAAATCAACCATTGGACAAGGTAGTAAAGTCAGTCATCTATCCTATATCGGTGATACCCAAATGGGATCAAATGTTAATATTGGTGCAGGAACAATTACTTGTAATTATGACGGTGTGAATAAATTTCAAACTATTATTGGTGATGATGCTTTTATTGGTTCTGATTCACAATTAGTAGCGCCTGTAACCATTGAAGAAGGAGCAACAATTGGCGCGGGCTCAACCATTACTAAAGATACTCCTGCCAAAGAATTAACTCTGAGCCGTGCTAAGCAAATGACTATAACAGGTTGGAAACGACCTATTAAACAAAAATAACAAAGAAAGGAATAGCCTATGTGTGGCATTGTCGGTGCAATAGCACAACGACCTGTAACAGAAATTTTATTAGAAGGGTTAAGACGCTTAGAATACCGAGGTTATGATTCAGCAGGTGTTGCTTTATTGGACTCGGATCAGAGCATACAACGTGTTCGAGCATTAGGACGGGTTAGTGTATTAGAGAAAAAATTACAACAACAGCCCACAACAGGAACAATGGGTATTTCACATACTCGTTGGGCAACACACGGTGAACCCGCAGAGCGTAATGCACATCCACATATTAGTAATGACCGTGTTGCGGTAGTGCATAATGGCATTATTGAAAACTATGAAATATTACGCGAACAACTGATTAGCAAAGGTTATCAATTTCAATCGGAAACAGATACCGAAGTGATCGCGCATCTGATTGATGAAAATTTAGAATTTGAATCTTCTTTACTGGATGCTGTAAAAGCAACCATTAAACAATTAGAGGGCGCTTATGCCCTAGGTGTTATTTCACCTAAAGAGCCTGATACCTTAATTGCTGTGCGTAAAGGTAGTCCATTAATTATTGGTGTAGGCTTAGGAGAGAATTTTATAGGCTCTGATGTACAGGCAATGCTGCCTGTTACGAATCGTTTTATTTATCTTGAAAATAATGATCTGGTGAAATTATCACGTTATCAAATCGAAATTCAAGATGGCAATGGCAATAAGGTTGAGCGTCCGATTAAAGAGTCAAAAGCTTGTTCATTGGATTCTGATCTGGGTGAATTTCGTCACTTTATGCACAAAGAAATTCACGAACAACCCTTATCGGTACAAAATACCTTAGAAGGTCGTCTTGGTCGAGACTATATTCATCAATGTATTACAGGTGAGAATGTTTTAGAAACGCTACAACAAGTAAAAGAAGTACAAATTATCGCCTGTGGTACTAGCTACCATGCAGGTTTGATCGCACGTTATTGGATCGAAAGTATGACAGAACTCGCTTGTCATGTAGAGGTTGCGAGTGAATACCGTTATCGTCGTCAACCGCAACGTGATGGAGTTCTTTTTGTTACTATTTCGCAATCAGGAGAAACCGCTGATACACTGGCGGCTTTAGAAAAAGCAAAACAAAATAACGCACTGGCTACGCTAACTATCTGCAATGTCCCTGAAAGTTCTTTAATTCGTGAATCTGATTTTTCACTGCTTACCATAGCAGGGGCTGAAATTGGTGTTGCATCCACTAAAGCGTTTACCACTCAATTAGTTTGTTTACAGTTATTGATGGGACTGTTATTACAAGCAAAAGGGAATCCGAAACAGGTTGAGAAGATTGTCACAAATCTTAAAAAACTACCTACCTTATTAGAAGCTGCTATTGAGAAAGAAAAAGAAATTGAAATAGTAGCGGAGCATTTTATTGAAAAACACCATGCTTTATTTTTAGGGCGTGGGGAGCAGTACCCCGTTGCAATGGAAGGGGCTTTAAAACTCAAAGAAATCTCTTATATCCATGCTGAAGCTTATCCTGCGGGTGAATTAAAACACGGTCCTTTAGCTTTAGTTGATAATGAAATGCCGATTATTGCTATTGCACCGAATACGCATTTAATTGAAAAACTAAAATCTAATTTAGAAGAAGTTCGCTCCCGTGGCGGGGAGTTATATTTATTTGCAGATAAAAATACAGGAATAGAACAAAGAGATAATCTCCATTTAATTAAAATGGATGAAGTCCCCGAAATATTAGCCCCTATTATTTATACCATTCCATTGCAATTACTTTCTTATCATGTTGCTGTTTTTAAAGGGACAGATGTGGATAAACCAAGGAATTTAGCAAAATCAGTGACAGTTGAATAATCTATAAAGCATCACTTCCATTTTCCTAAATTGAGATTGTGCAAGTATTTTGGGGCAAAAGAAAAATGAGGAAAATTTTAATACAAGAAGAACCCTTTAAACCTTGGCAATTGCTGTTGGATTATGAGCAACAGAGTATGCAGGGAAAGCGTGATTATGGTGCGACTGCGACCTTTATTGGTACTATGCGTGATTTTAATCAGGGGGATGATGTTCTGAGTATGTTTTTAGAACACTACCCTGTAATGACAGAAAATAAATTGCATCAATTAGTTGATCAAGCCAATAAACAATGGTCTTTGCTGAATACGCTTATTATTCACCGTATTGGACATATTTATCCTAGTGACCCAATCGTCTTAGTTGCAGTATGGTCTGTGCATCGAAAAGATGCTTTTGAAGCCAGTCGTTTTTTAATGGAGCAACTAAAAAGCAAAGTACCTTTCTGGAAAAAAGAAATCTTAAGCGATGGCACTGAGCGTTGGGTGGAGAAAAATACCAAGGGCTATTAATTGATAATTTTACTTTAAAAAATGCTTAATCACATGACCTGCCATCTGTAATCCAAACAAGGCGGGTAAATAAGAAATAGTGCCATTAGTTGAGCGTGGATGGGCGTTAGGGTCATCTTCTATGGGGCGATGTTCAGTACCTTTACTGGGAATCTCATTAGAGAATACCACAGGGTATTTTAATGAACCACCTGCCTTTCGCATTCGTTGACGCATCATGCGCGCTAGAGGGCAGACATTGGTTTGTTCCAAATGGGTAATTTCAATTTTACTCGGATCAATGCGTCCACCAGCACCCATGCTAGAAATAATAGGTATATGTTGCTGTTGACAAGCAGTGACTAATGCCACTTTGCTGGAGATCGAATCAATACAATCTAGCACATAATCAAAGGAGGTATTATTTAATAGCGCCTCTACATTCTCAGGTTTAATAAAATCATCAATAGCGGTTATGCGTACCTCAGGGTTAATATCCAGCGCTCGTTGTCGCATTACTTCCACCTTTGATTGACCTAGTGTGGAATGTAAAGCAATTAATTGACGATTGATATTGGATTCGCTCACCACATCATGATCAATTAAAGTTATTTTTCCGATACCTGCGCGCACCATCGCTTCAACGACAAAGCTACCTACTCCACCAATTCCAGCAATTAAAACCTGTTTATGTTGCAAAAAATATAAACCATCTTCGCCAACTAAGAGTTGCGTGCGTTCATGTATACTCATTTTTATTTACCTTTTGCTTAGACCTTGTGGTTGTACCGTTGTAATGGTGGTAACTAATGCACCTTGTTGTGTTTTAGCATTATAAATCAATGCTAATTCTCTGCCTTGATCAATGCCTTTAAAGTAGCTAGTACGTGTCAAGGTTTTAGGTTGCCACCAATCTCGTGGAGGAGCGTTTGTATAGAAGGTTGTATTTAATATCTTCTCGGTTAAATCCAATTGTTTTAGTTTTTTTGAGCGGATAAAACGTTCCACTGCGGCGCGTTTCACTTTAAAAATAAACCAGGATGTTGCACGAGTTTTAGATTGTTGTCTTGCCGCTTCAACTCCCATAAAATTAGCATTAGGTGATAAAAACCATCGTCTTAATGCATCTTCAGCATCCTCGGAGTCCGCATCGCGTATAATATTTTCTTTGATAGGAAAGAAATAATCCAAAACCCACGGGGTTAATGCGAGGCTAAACCCCGCTAAAATTGTTATTGCCATTACGATAGGTAATATGTATTTCATTTATATCTCATTTTTTATCAACAAAATTAAATAATTGTTTCGCATTATTTGTCGTTATCTGAATAACATCCTGAATTGAAATCCTGCGTAATTTAGCTATTGTTGTTGCAATATGAATGAGAAAAGCAGGTTCATTGCGTTGTTGATAATGTTTTGCATCAGGTTGATCGGGAGCATCTGTTTCTAATAATAAAGCATCTAGTGGTAAAGTAGCTACAAGATGCCGTAATTTTTTAGCACGCATATAAGTAATTGGACCACCAAAACCTAGATAAAAGCCCTGATCAATCAATTGATAGGCCTGTTGTTCGCTTCCAGAAAAAGAATGAATAACGCCGCGTGGATTAGTGTGTTGTCGAATTTCTTTTAAGACTAAATCCAGCGATTTACGTGCGTGTAGTATAACAGGGAGTTGATGCTGTTGTGCCAATCCTAACTGGCTATGAAATAAATGCAGTTGTGCGTTTTTAGCCTGTTGTCGGTCTGTTTGTTGTTTGAAAATAAAGAAATCTAAACCACATTCGCCAACGGCAATGGCTTTTTCAGTTTGTAACCAGT
>JALVEA010000288.1 GCA_027008665.1 Thiotrichaceae bacterium
AGTTGCTTCACTTATTCCTTCATTAAACAGAGGGTTGCAACATCGCACTAAAGAAGAAATCGGGGTCAATGATATTCTGGATGCATTAGGTAAAGGTAATCATGCAAAATACCTTGATGAACCTGAAAGATTAGAGCAACAAGCAACGACTGATGATGGGAATGCTATCCTTGGACATATTTTTGGTAGCAAGGAAGTGAGTCGTAATGTCGCTAAAGATGCAGCCGCTAAAACAGGAATTGGAAGTTCATTAATGAAAAAACTATTACCCATTGTCGCTTCAATGGTAATGGCCTCTTTAAGTAAAAAGGTCTTTGGCGGAGACTCTGCACCAACAACAAACCAATCTGAATCAGGCGGTCTATTAACCTCATTATTAGACTCAGATCACGACGGCTCTATTATTGATGACGTGTTAGGAATGGCATTTAAAGTTGCTTTTAGCTAAGGAGTGAAAGCTTCAGCTTTTTTTTATCATTAAGATGAAATTTAATAACTTGCTCAGAACAAATATTCCATAACTCGTCTAATTAAATAATTGGGATCAGTAAAATTAATTATCACTAGCAAGTGATTTATTTTGCGCTGACCCTGATTATTTTGGAACGTTTTACAAGAGGTTTTGAAGGAAATTATTTGTCTGTTTTTTAAGTAAAAATAGCATCCCCAAGAAACACAAGAAGCACTTGGGTTTAAAGAGTTACAATTAGGATTGGTAAGGACTCAAAATTCCCAAAAAAGACTATAGAGAAATACACAAAAAATATTTTTTATCTATCATAATACACAAGGCAATAACGATGAGTTTTGATGATTTTATTAAAAGCCTCAGCGAAGAAGATCTTGCTAGAATAAAGGAAGCGTTTGCAAAACAACAAGGTAATAAGCCTGTTTATTCTTATTCCTTAATGACGGATGTAATACTTGATGAGCTGTTTAAAATCAGTATTAGTCTTGATAGAACAATCTTTAATACATGGTTTGATAACGCAATTAAACTGGATCAAAAAACAATTGATTTTATTAATGCTCTTCTAAAAAAAGAAAGCGTTTATCTCGATTTTTACAGTGAAGAAGATTTAAAAATAAAGTTTTTAGCTCCTGTACTAAACCGTATTGACTTTAAAATAAATGATAATCTACGTGATTTTTATGAAGCGAAACTCAGCTATGAAAGCGATGATTTTATTCTAACAGGAACAACTGATTTTATGGTTTCACAAGGTTTGAAAAGACCTAAAAAACCTTATTTTTTTATTCAGGAGTTTAAAAAATCAAAAAGTAATAGCGATCCCGAACCGCAATTAATTGCAGAGCTGATTAGTGCCGTAGAACTCAATGGATTCAAAACAATAAAAGGTGCTTTTATTGTTGGCGGAAATTGGAATTTTGTTATTTTGCAAAGAATTAAAAAACATCATTATCGTTATTTTTTAAGTCAGACCTTTAATGCTGAGAATGCTATTGATCTACAACAGATATATCGAAATTTACTTTACGTTAAAGAAGAAATTCGTCATCTTTCAACAGAAAACAGTCTACTTTAAATATAGAAAAAATATTTTTCCTAGTTCTATGCTCTACAGGCTGTGAAAGTATTCTGAGACAAAAGAAAAATGAGGAAAAATTTCTAGCTAATCGGATATTTTATAATTGTATAAGTAATAATCATAGTTCATTGGGTCATCTTTTTCATAATTATATTTTTTATTAGAAAACTTTTGATTATTTAATTCATTTTCTTCTTTGTAGTGATAAGTATCTTCGGGATAAAAATCAAAAATAAGTCCAACTTTTTCAAGTCTTGGTATTATTTCTTTTTTTCTGCTTAAAATTCGTTGCATTCGTTTTTTTCTATAAGGACAGATATGAGCTACTTCTAAAATGACTTGTGCTAATTCAGCAACTTCATTGTTTGTTGCTTTGGATAATATTGATATTCTATGAATGTTCTTTTTTGATAGGTGCTTTTGATCCCAATAGTTAAATAATTCTTTTATTTTTTTTATATCATTTAATTTCTCTTTTGGGTGTTTAGAGCATTGTTTGCAAATATGGTTTTTATGCCCTTTTCCAGAGAATTGTTCATTTGCTAAATATTGTTCACAAGCCCAGCAGTAATTTCCATGCTGCCTTTGTTTTTTACTCATAATCTTTGCTTCGTTCCAATCGCGCTTGCGTCACTACCATTTAATTAAAAATAAATTCAAGCTGGACGGGTTTTAACGTTGGGGTATACGGAGTATCCATACAATGATTTTAGCTAATATCCCATGGCAAACTTGGCGCATTTTTGTTTGTGGTTAATTTAGTATTTGAAGCTATTGCCTTTAATTTATTTTTTAATTTGAACTCAAAGTTTTGCAAGTTAAAATTTGATTGTGAAAGGGTGCGTCGTGGGGGAGGAAGCTCAATATGAAAAATAACTCTAATTTCATTTGCAATAGATATTTTTCTTGCTATTTCTTTTTCAGTTTTTTTATTTGCATTATTTTTCATTGGCAAAATTGCTGAT
>JALVEA010000289.1 GCA_027008665.1 Thiotrichaceae bacterium
GGAATCTAGCTTCCAGTCTTCATCAAGTAATACTTCACAATCAGGACATTTATCTGATATCGGCAATAATTCACTGCCAATTGCTAATGCTAACATTTGATGACGTTTTACAGGTGCTGGTGCCATCGCATACGGAATTCCCTCTATCAACTCCCAATCACCTTCCCAATGTTGATAATCTTCATAAGTGTAAGCAGGCAGATCTTCTTTTGTTAATGCACTCATACGCTATATTCCTTTCTTTATAGCTTATTTTATTTAGGTACAAAGTTATCAACGCTTGATGCACCGTCACCAAAGAAGAATTTTTCCATTTCTTCTTCTAAAAATTTACGATCTTTAGGGTTAATAGGTGATAGGCGGTATTCATTGAGTAACATTGTTTGATGACCCACCCAAGATTTCCATCCTTCTTGTGAGACATTCTCAAAAATTCTTTTACCTAAGTCACCGGGGTAGGTAGGGCGTTCTAGTCCAGGGGCTTCTTTACCGAGTTTTACGCAGTTGACAAGTCGTGTCATGATTTTATTTCCTGTAAAAGTTTTTGTACGGGTGACGCAAGGCCACCTTTAAATTCTGTGTTAAGGTTATACCAGAGGCTATTATCATCCTCCATCACACCTCCTTTTAATGGGGATTCCAATTGCATAATTAAAGGTTGAATAAATAGATGAAAATGACTAAAAGTATGACGAAAAGAAGTGCGTTTCTCTATTAGCTTAGCCTTGCTGTTTTGTTTGTTTAACCATATAGTCAGTTCTTGCTCTGTTTCAAATTGAGGGAAACACCATAAACCACCCCAAATACCAATGGAAGGACGCTTTTGCAATAAGACTTCATGCTGTGGATTTTTTAAGATCAGCATAATGGTTTGTTTTTCAGGTAATGCTTTTTTCTTTTTAGGGGTAGGATAATCTGTCATATTCCCTTGTTTAAAGCCAGTGCAATTTAATTGCAATGGGCAAAGTGTACAGCTTGGTTTGCTGCGTGTACAGACAGTTGCCCCTAAATCCATGATTGCTTGGGTATAATCTCGATTACGAGAAGTGGGTAGATGTTTCTCTGCAATAGCCCATAACTGTTTTAAAACGGCGGCTTTACCTGTCCAACCTTCAATTGCGTGATAACGGGTTAGGACACGTTTGACATTACCATCGAGAATCGCCTCTGGTTGTTGAAAAGCAATCGATAAAATAGCCGCAGCCGTTGAGCGTCCTACACCTTTTAATGATTGCATCTGTTCCATATTGTCAGGAAAATTCCCTGAAAAATCATTGCAAACTTGTTTCGCGGCTTGATGCAAATGACGCGCTCTACTGTAATACCCTAGACCCGACCAAAGTTTTAATACCTGATCCTCCGAGGCATGAGCCAAGGCTTCAACCGTTTCAAACTGTTTTGTGAATTGCTGAAAATAAGGAATAACCGTTTTAACCTGTGTTTGTTGTAACATCACCTCAGACAGCCAGACTCGATAAGGGCTAATATTCTGTTGCCAAGGTAAATTAGTGCGACCGTGTTGATCGTACCAGTGTAGAATTTTTTTAGAGAAACTATTCATAAAATTAGATTAAAGCATCAATCAGCAATAAACTCTCCACTTTGATGTTGCCACATTGCATAATAATTGCCTTTAAGGTCAAGTAATTCCTGATGGGTTCCTTGTTCAATAATCTTACCTTGATCCAAAACAAGAATACGATCCATGCGTAAAATCGTAGAAAGACGGTGTGCGATTACAATTGAGGTTTTATTTTTAATTAGGTCAAAAATAGCCACTTGAATTTGCTTTTCAGTCAGCGAATCCAAGGCACTGGTGGCTTCATCTAACACCACAATCGGGGCATCTTGCAAAAACGCCCGTGCAATGGCAATACGTTGTTTTTCTCCACCTGAGAGTTTAACCCCACGTTCACCAACTAAGGTATCAAATTGATGCGGAAGCTTTTCAATAAAATCTAAACAACGGGCTTGTTGTGCCACTTTTCGCAGTGTTTTTTCATCGACATTAGCGCCTAAACTAATATTATCTTTAATCGAACGATGAAATAATTCAGGTTGTTGTGGCACTAAGGATATTTGTTGACGCAGTGATTTTAGGGTGAAGTCTTTTGCATTGATAGCATCAAACTCAAGGCTTCCCTGTTGTGGTTCAAAAAAACGAAACAGTAATTTTGTTAATGTGGTTTTTCCTGAACCCGATTGTCCAACCAGTGCTATTTTTTCGCCCGCTTTTATATCAAGATTAAAGTTTTCAAATAGTGAACTTTGATTATCTTTATGATAATTAAAATAAAGTTGCTTAAATTTTATCGCGCCATATTCAATGCTATGTGGCTTTGCTTGTGGCATGTCTTTTTCAAAATCTTCACGGCGAAAAATATCTGCCATTTCACTGGCATCGGCAATAGCACCAAAGAAGTGACGAAAATTCCGTCCAAAATCCCATAATCGAGCCACTAAAATAATAATAATGGATTGAAATAAAACAAATTCGCCTACTTCAAAATTGCCC
>JALVEA010000290.1 GCA_027008665.1 Thiotrichaceae bacterium
AGGTAGTTATGGCTTTGCAACATTGATTCATGAATTAGGTCATGCTTTTGGTTTAAAACATCCCTTTTCTAGCACTCCTTTAAGCTCAACACAGCTCAATAGTGATATCGACACAACACAATATACTTTAATGTCTTATACAGACTATGAAGGTGCTGGTTATATTTTTAAAGCGGCAGAAGATGGGAGATATAAGTATGGGGTTGTCAATCCAACCACTCCGATGCTATTGGATATACAAGCAATACAGTATCTCTATGGTGAAAATACTCAGTCTCATTTAGAAGATAATACCTATCAATTCAGTAATACTCATGGCGAAATAAAAACGATTTGGGATGCAGGTGGCATTGATACCTTTGATTTATCTAATCAAACACTTGATATGAAAATCAATCTTAATGACGGTGTTTTCAGTTCATTAGGGGTTAAACAACTGGAGTTTAAGGGCCCTTTACTCACCGCTACCGATAATATTGCTATCGCCTATAACACAGAAATAGAAAATGCTATTGGTGGCAAGGGTAATGATATTATTACAGGTAATGAACTACAAAATGAAATAACAGGAGGACAAGGCAATGATACCATCGACGGTGGTTTAGGTGTGGACACAGCGATCTATCTAGGCAATAAAGATCAATACACACTTGAAGTAATCGGCGAAAGTATTACCGTAAAAGATAATAGCAATCATAATGAAGGGTTAGATACTCTTTATAATATCGAAAACATTACCTTTAGCGATCAAACGATTGCAACCAATACTTTAACAAATGATATCACCGAAATCCCGCCCACTAAATCAAGTGAAGTCATTACACAACCCCTTGAAGGTGATAAAAATCATATTAATTATTTTTTACTAGAGATCAGCGAACCTTTAACAACCGCTGCAAGTGTTCATTATCATACTCAAGATAATACTGCACTAGCAGGACAGGATTACATCGCCATATCAGGTATTGCTACTATTAGAAAAGGCGAAACCAGTACCGTTATTGCGGTGGAAATTATCGCAGATACGATCAAAGAAAATAATGAAACCTTTTCATTGGTTGTCACTGATCCAGAAGGAGCGATCTTTCCAACTAATATGACAGAAATAACAGCGACTCATACGATTATTGATGATGATATAAACACCCGAAGCAATCGAAGCGGTGACCTTATTGGTATTAGTCTGTTTGATACTGAAACAATGTTTTGATTTAGTTAGCTTAGGCAATTTTCTGGTGTACAGTGACTATTCCAACGGCTTCACAGTTTTTGCAACTTTCCATTAATATTGTCATATTTTCATTCGTTAGTTGAGTTATAAGATAGATTTCTATATCGATTTTTCCGTTTAAATAATGTAGCACGATATCGAGAATATTGTCGGCTAGGCCTGTTTTTTGTAATTGTGGAGTCAGGTGTTTCATAAGCTCATTACGACTGGGTAATTTTCCACTTGGGCTAGTGGTTTCATCATTTTCTGGATCGATATGGACTGTGATATCAGTCATTTCAGGGAAATTTTGAGTTGTTTTGTTTATTACATTTTCTGCAATATAGTGTCCTTCAGAGACGGTTAGGTAGGAGTTTACTTGAATATGAACATCAGCGAGTACTTTGCTACCCATTTTTCGAGTACGCAGTGAGTGTAGGCTTTCAACGCCTTCTAATTGACTAATAAATGTTTTTATTTTTGAGACTTTGTTGAGTTCGACAGAGGTGTCTACTAATTCCATTGTGCTATCGAGAATTAGGCGTACTCCCATATAAAAAATCATAATGGCGACTAAAATAGCGGCAACTGCATCTAACCAAGGGATTTGTAATAACGCACTGCCTGCAACGCCTAGAGCAACGAGTAAAGAGGAAATAGCATCTGAACGGTGATGCCATGCGTTAGCACGTAGTAAGTTAGAATCAATTTTATTAGCGATATGAATTGTGTATTGATATAAGCCTTCTTTAGCGACAATCGCAACCAATGCTAAAAGAATCGCTAATGAGGTGGGTTGAAGTAGTTTTTCAAAGTGGATTAAACGGTCAAGCGCATTTAAAGCAATACCTACTGCAACGCCTGCTAATGCCATGCCTAAAACAACGGTTGCGACTGTTTCAATGCGTTCATGACCGTAGGGATGGTCTTCATCGGCATCTTTACTGGCTAATTTAGAGGCAAATAACACCACAAAATCACTGGCAAGGTCAGAGAGTGTATGCAGTCCATCGGCAATTAATGCTTGTGAATACGTGAACACCCCCCCAATTAATTGCACTATTGATAATAAAATATTGATAACTATACCAATCAGGGTGACTTTTCGCGTTGCTTGATATCGCTGTTGATTATTGTATTTTATCGTAACAATATCTGTTTCAAGTTTTGAATCTATTGTTTTAGTCATTGTATCACTCATTTTCTCTCACTTTAAACCGCCAAAACCGCCAATATTTTGTTTAAATATTGCGCTATTGGTTGTGATTAGGGAGTGAGCTTCCCTGAGTCCTGTGACTTCCAG
>JALVEA010000291.1 GCA_027008665.1 Thiotrichaceae bacterium
TAAAGCGCGTAGTTTTTGGAATAAAATCGGATTCTGGCAGATTAATTTAGATAAGCCGATTAAACAATGCTGGATTGGTATGCCTGCATGGTTGCCTGTTTTTATAATAGGATATTTTTGGTGGCTTTTTTTGCCTGCTCGTGAAAATAGAAAATCATAAAATGACTCAATCAATTTTAAATAATACTTCTCTTTTTTCTTTTCCTATACGGGTGTATTACGAGGATACGGATGCAGGTGGGGTGGTTTATCATGCGAATTATTTAAACTTTTTTGAGCGGGCGCGGACTGAGTGGTTACGTGATTTAGGTTATGAACAAGATCAGTTACGCCTTATAGAGAAGCTTCTCTTTGCTGTGCGTAAGGTTGAGATAGATTATTTAAAACCTGCGTTTTTTAATGATCAACTGATTGTAACGGTGCAAATTACTAAAGTAGGAGCAAGTACCCTTGATGTGTCGCAACAGATGGTCGCTGTTAATAAAAAGGAGGAGCAACTCCTTTCGGTAGCAAAGGTATTGCTGGTTTGTATTGATGCGGATAAATTTAGACCTAAAAAAATCCCTAAGCATATAAACACGGCTATTAAAAACAGTCCTTATTGCACTAATACCCTAAAACGTAGCTGAAAAGAGGGTATATTTGTTCCTGATTTGGCAGAAAAAGCCCCTGATGGGGTGATTTTAATATGACTCACATTGCTATCGATTCCTTCTGCATCGGGAGTGGGGGTGTAATTAAAACTTATTCCGCCGTCATTTGAAAAACTAACATTGTCACTGCTACTGTTTAAATTGGTGAAATTATAAGTAAGTCCGCTGGCAATCGCACCATCAGTAAAATTGACAGGACCACTGCCTACGCCTGCAATATCCGCTACATAGAGGGCGGTTGAATCTGGAATTGCATCCACAATAGCGATTGAATTATTGTCTGTTGCACTGTCGCCGCTATTTGTTGCGGTAATCGTGTATTCAATCATCGCCCCTGGAATTGCTTTAGGTGAGGTAGTCCCATTAATAGGATCAGAGAGTGTTGTCGTAGTTTTTTGCATTGATAACTGGGGGCGTTGCATTTCAGGTGTGCCTAAGCTGGCGGTTACAATACTCCATTCAATATCATCTAATTTTATCCAGCTTCTATAGACATTATCCGCTGCAAAATTAGTAACAAAGCTAATGGTGATGGTTTGGTTTGCATAAGGGCTTAAATTTAGTGTCGCTCGTTGCCAACCTGCATCGACTAAAGAGGATGAATATTGATTCCTTCTTCCAATGCCTGCCGCTTGTATTGTCAGATGATTGTCAGTATTTGCAATACCTAATTGTGTATGATCTATAGCAACTTGATTAACCTCGATCTGAAAAAAATCATAATTAATACTATCATAGGCTTGCAGTTGAAAATAAAAGCTAAGTACACCTGCATTCGTTGCTGGGACTTTAATTGTTTTATGTAATTTTATTTTTTCTTTTTTTCCATTATCACCGTCTTCGCATTTATTCCGATAACCTAATAAATGCCATTTTCGTCCTGTGGTCGATGCACCATTACCCGCATTATTCGGTGATGCATCGGCATTATTAATTGCCTGATCACTGCAAGTAACAGTTCCGCTATAGCTTGCTCCATAGCTGGTATCATAAACCTCATTATTTTGCGCACCCTTGGCAAATTCGCTCGATATTGTCCAGTTGCTAGGTATAGCGCCTTGGCTAGAATGTTCAAAATTACCATTAATAGTGGCTTGGGGATTAATTGCTTTTGCGCCATTTTCAAGCGTATCAAAATAAAGGTAATAGGTGATTGCCCCTGCATCTTCAACAATAAATTTTATTTCACCTTTTCCGTTAGAGGTAGGGTCGATCACATTATGATAAATGGTGTCAGTAAATTCTTGTGTAGTCACCAATGCTCCATTAGCACGCACAACACGCGGAGAGTTAATATCAAAGCTTCCACTAACACCAAGTTGAGTCATTAGGGCATTAAAATCGACATCTAATTTTATGGTGCTATCAATAGCCGTATTAGCAGGAATATAAATAGGAACGCGGTAATGCCAGTTAGGTGTGGTATTAGCCGCATTAGTGTCATACCAAGAATAGGTATAAAAAGACCCTAAAATAAATATGAATAAAAGCAGTGATTTAATATATGTCATTATTGAGCAACCCTATTATCGATTAAGCTTTAAGGTGTCTTGATCAAACTTATACAAAATTTGGGTGAAAACGCCTTCTGATGTATAAGCACGGGTATCAAAGGGATGATCATCAAAGCCTTCAAAATTATAGCCAAGGCTAATTTGAGTGTTTTTTGCAGGGGATGCACTCACTGAAACGCCCGCAACTTTTTCTGTATTATTATTATCCCAATCGTGGGAATAACCTCCATGCGTACCAATTGACCAAAGTTTATTGAGCTTATATTTCGCTTCAAGCAAGCCCACATCAAGGGTGCTATTTTCTTTTTGTGTCTTATCATTCGATGACAAAATATGCTGAAT